>DATKXZ010000089.1:0-37381 GCA_035528755.1 Desulfobacteria bacterium
GGGCTCGTCATGCTCGTCTCTATAAAGCCATAGGGATCCAGGTTCACGCCGGTCACCTCAGCAAGCTTCGCCATCGTCTTCGACGGTAAGAGACCGACTGCGAGAACCACCATATCGAGATCTAACTGCTCGATCGTGCCGTTCGCTAAATCCTCATACTTTACCGTGAGCGTCCCCCCGTCCTCAGCCAGCACTTCCGGAACTCGTGACCTGATGTAATGCACACCGTATTTGTCCTTTAGCTTCGCTACCAGCTCCTCATCCTTGCCGAATACGCGAACGTCCATGTAGAAGACGTAAGCGTCAATGTTGGGATAGCGCTCTTTCAGCTCCCAAACCTCCTTCGCCGTGTAGCCACAGCATGCAGTCGAACAAATTTCATTCTCCTTGCATCGTGAGCCGATACACTTGATGAATCCGATCTTCTTCACCGGCTGGCCATCTGAAGGTCGCACCAGCGCGCCTGTTTCACTCACCGTACAGGCACGAAGCATCCCTTCAAACTCCAATGACGGGACTACATCAGGATTATCAATTGCATAGCCCTTTGCGATGTCATCATAAACGTCATAGCCCGGCGTCAGCACCACGCTCTCCACGTTTAGCTCCTTCCCTGAGACGTTCAACTTGAAATCACCCGCTGAGCCTGACAAGCCTTCCAACTCGCTTGAGAGCATCAGTTCTATGTTCGGATGGTTCTCTATCTTCACTATCATCGGCGATATTCCGGTTTCACATTCCGCAAGCTCCGAGACCTTACCGCCAAGCTGCGCATTCTTCTCTATCAAATAGACTTTGTAACCCGCATCTGCAAGGTCAAGAGCTGCCGTTATACCGGCAACACCGCCGCCTATAATTGCTATTCCCATTTTACACCACCTTCTCCAGTAGTTTCTTCGTGTCTACGGCGTTCTTCTGAAGGCCCAGCTTACTCGGGTCAATACCAAGCGCGAGCCCTATCAACTGCGTGATATACACAATGGGCATATCAAACTTGACGCCTAACGCTTTCTCTACATCCGGCTGCTTCGCATCCAGCATCATGCCGCACAGCGGACAGGCAAGTGCTATACAGTCCGCACCGGCGTCCTTCGCCGTCTGCAGGATCTTCCTCGCCATCTCAAATGCGAGGTCAGCTCGCGTCATCATCAGCGGCCCGCCACAGCATTTCGTCTTCATGGATCTGAACGGAACGGTCTCGCCTCCGATTAACTCGATCAACTGGTCCATCAAGACAGGATCGTCTGGATCGTCAAAAGCGGTCTCAGGCGGTCTTCCCAAATAACAACCATAATACGGTGCCACCTTGAGTTCCACCTTCTTCACTAACTTACTCTTTATCGCATCCATGCCGATATCGTTGACGAGGACTTCGATTACATGCTTTGGCGTTACAGTCCCGTTATACTCAAGCGAAGGATCAATCCCTTTCATCTCCGCACGTAATTCCGCATTTGCCTTCAACGCATTGTTCGTCCTCGCTAAATTGTAATAGCAGATGCTGCACGGAGTCATGATGTCCAAATTATCCTTCTCTGCAATGGCGAGATTCCGCACATTTAACGCGTACACTAATCGCGGATCCTCCGCTTCCGCCGCACCACAGCAGTTCCAGTCCTCGATTTCTTCCAGTTCAACCCCCAACGCCTTAAACATCTCTTTCGTTGACATGTCTTGCTCCAGCGCCGTCGCCTCGGAGGGGCACCCTGGATGATAGGCAATCTTCTCTACGCTCATTTCTCTTGCTCCTCTGCCCACGCGAAGATCTTCTTCATCACGTCACGCTGCTTTATCTTCGATGGTAGCATTCCTTTTGTCAGACCGTGACCACCGAGTGGCCCCATTTTACCCTTGAAGAACATTCGCATACCGAAATCCTTGTAATCCTTCATCATCGCTTTTTGCCCCGCAATGAACGAGCCTTCTCTCTTGGGGTAATATTCCATCGCCAGTCCTATATCATAGAGCCGTCCGTACTTCTCCAACGTATGTAAGAACGCCGTTTCAAAGAGTGGTCTTGGGCTCTCTATCTTTATCTCGCCTGCCGCCTCCGCCTTCTCTGCTAACCGTCGTATTACCGCGAGCACATCGCCAACCACCACGTCTTGCGGGCAGCGCGCCGTGCACGTCTGACAGATAGCACAGATCCACAAATCTGGATTGGACAACACTTCCTTCCGCATTCCCAACAGGCTCATCTGGATAATTTTCCGCGGGTTGTAACTCGGAACGAGTTCGGTAAGTGGACAGCCGATAGTACACGTGCTACACTGGTAACAAGCGGTAAGGTGCTCTCCTCCCGGTTCTTTTAGGATTTCGTTTTTAAAGTCCGGGTCCAGTTCCCAGGTCTTTATTGGCATTTTATCTTAAACACTCTTCTAGCTCTTCATCCTCATATGTCGTGAACGGTAGAGGCTCCTTCACATCTTTACCAGGCACGTACTCGAAGATCTCCTGCACCTTCTTTGTAAGAACCGGATAGAATCGCGTCAACGGAATGTCTTTCGGGCATGCATCCTCACACGCGCCACAGGCAACACAGGTCGTGCTGACGTGGTAAACCCGCGTGAGATGGTACATCAGTTGATTTGCTGGTACCGCGATCGCGCCACGCGCCTCTGCTAAGTTCAGCAAGTCGCCGCCCGCAGGGTTCCCTATCGGCTGGTCAAAGAAGCATTCTTTACAATAACATACCGGGCACACGTCTCTACAGTTCTTGCACACAATACAGTCACGCAGGAACTCTTCCAATGCCGTCTCACTGTCGACCTTAGGCAGCGCATCTAAATTCGCTTTCGCATCCGCTGCGATCTGCCCAGTCTCCGCTGTCCTGTCTAACTCCTTATCCTCCAGTGTTAGTCCTGCGGCTGTCAGAGCTTCAACGCCCTTCTCCGTCAGCCCCGCAACGACCACCTTCTCGCCGTTCGCCTGTGCGAGGGCAATATCACCAACCTCTGCAAGCCGATTATCACAAATTGCACAGGCATCCCGTATCGAAATGCCCTTTCCTGCCAGCCCCTTTATCTTCGCACTGTCCGTCTGGTCGCCGATATCCGAATAATTCGCCGCATAAACCTCGTTCGCGTAGGCTCCCGCGCAATCCACGGTTATAAGAAGCACACTATCTTCATCCAGTTGCTTAAGCTTTACCAATTCAATTGCTGCGCGTGTCTCGCAGGGCTTGGCTACAACACCAACTTTCTCATCGATCAGCCAGCCCTTAACGATGTTCGCAGCGTTTACACCGAACGAAGGCGCGAAGATGACTGACTCAGGCGATGCGATCTTATCCTTGTCCCTTACGAGCATGTAGGATACACCGTTTCCTATCCTACGCGGTATGACCAGGGCATCGACGACTTTGTTCTCCAGCAATCCCTTAAAAAACCCTTCTAAATCCCCATAACTGAGCTCTGTTCCTTTCATAGTATCTCATCCTTCATGGGATTCGGTCCCACTTCTTTAATGTGCGCTGTCAGGTTCTTCATCGTATTCGCGAATTTGACACCCTCCGACGCGCTGATCCAGTGTAACTGGACTCGGTTATCCAACCCCAACTGCTGTAGGATCGTCCTCATTGCGGCTATTCTGCGCCTGGAATAGAAATTCCCCTTTATGTAGTGGCACTCCCCTGGATGGCAGCCTCCGATGAACACTCCGTCTGCACCATTCAATAACGCCTTGAGCACAAACATCGGATCTATCCGCGCCGTGCACATAAGCCTTATTATCCGGATATTTGGTGGGTATTTTTTCCGCGACGTCCCTGCCAAATCTGCACCCGCATAAGTACACCAATTACAGGTAAATCCAACGATCTTTGGCTCAAAACCCTCTTTCTCTTCTCCCATTTTTTATCACCTAGGTCTATGCTTCCTTTCCTCGATAACTTTTGGCTAATCTTCTATTAGGTATAACCTATATAAGTTTTTCGATATTTCTTAAATCACCACCTTCTTCGAAACGGGATAAGGCACTTGTAACTGTTTATAATAAGAGAAATCCACATAAGATACTGGGTAAGGTGCGGTGAAAACACTTGCTTCTGGTAGAAGGAAACTGAAGTTAGGAAACGGTAGAACACGATTCTACAAGGCTCCGCAATTGACGACGCTGATACTGGGTGCTGCTATGGACGGCGTAGCGGCGCGTACGAGTGGTTTGAGCTCGCCTGATTGCAGTACCGGCGACGGCAAAGAGGTTACGATAACGGCTAGACACGATGTTAGAGAAGGGGGCAAGCTGAAGTAAAAATGAAGCTCTCACCGTTCAAGCCGCAGCTGATTCTACTCCATGCACCAACCGTGTATGATTTCCGCAAGTATCCACTCATGTTCGGCCCGATCGCCGACGGCGTACCCTCAACGCCCTTATTTGAGATGTATCCAATCGGCTTCTTCTCTATCGTGGAACATCTGAGCAGAAATGGGATCGGAGTGCGGATAATCAATTTGGCAGTGCGAATGCTGAGTAGCGACGATTTTGACGCGGAGAAGATGATACGAAAGCTCAAGCCGAATGCTTTTGGCATCGACCTCCATTGGCTGCCTCATGCACAGGGAAGCCTTGAAGTCGCGAAGATCTGCAAGCAGTACCATCCCGAGATACCCGTCATCTTCGGCGGATATTCCGCAACTTACTTCCACGAAGAGCTGATCCGCTATCCCGAAGTGGATTTTGTTATACGAGGGGATTCCACGGAAGAGCCGCTGCTACAACTCATGAACGCAATCGCTCAACAGTCTTCCGCCACCACCTTCAGCGCCATCCCGAACCTGGTCTGGAAGGATAGCCGCGGGGAGGTACACGTAAACCCGTTTACACACGTTCCAAACGAAATTAACAAATTCGCGAATAATTACGTCGCGGTGTTCAAATCGGCATTGAAATACCGCGATGTCCGAAGTTTGAGCCCCTGGAAAGGCTGGACTTCACACGAATGGCTCGACTACCCGCTTACACCCGTGATCACCTGTCGTGGCTGCATCCATAATTGCACCTTCTGCGGCGGTTCTCGTAACGCACTGGCGCTCTACTGCAATCGGAAGAAACCCGCGTTTCGCGACCCGCACTTAATCGCAGAGGATATCATAAAGACCTCAAAATATACCCGGGCGCCCATATTCATCATTGGCGACCTCTTTCAGTCTGGTAAAAAATACGCGTACGCTATCTTAGAAGACCTAAAAAAAGCAGCACTCGAAAATCATCTCGTCTTCGAGTTGTTCAAACCTGCTCCAAAGGACTATTTCGAACGCGTGGCGGGATCAGTGGAGAACTTCAATTTCGAAATATCGCCTGACAGCCATGACGAGCGGATACGAGCGGCGGAAGGGAAGCAGTACAAGAATGCGGAGATCGAGAAGAACCTGAAGTGGGCCTTGGATGCGGGCTGCAACAAATTTGATCTCTTCTTCATGATTGGACTCCCGCTGCAGACCTGCGAATCCGCGATGGAAACGGTGGAGTGGTGCGGAGAACTCATGGAGAAATTCGGCACGCGCGTTGTCCCGTTTATTCTGCCTTATTCGCCCTTCATCGATCCCGGCTGCATTGCGTACGAGCAGTCGGAGAAGATGGGCTATACGATCCTGCTCAAAACGCTCGAGGAGTATCGAAAGGCATTGTTATCGCCAAGCTGGAAATACGCCCTGAATTACGAGACCAAATGGATGACTCGGGACGAAATCGTCGATTGCGCGTATCAGGCTGGGCTGCGAATGAACGAACTGAAGCGGAAATGCGGCTTGATTGACGAGCAGCTATTCAAGAAGACGGAAGAGCGGATAACGCTCGCCATCAACCTTACAACAGCCGTGGACGAGATTCTGGCGCTAAATGACGAGTCCGTCCGGCAAGCGCGATTGCGGGATTTGAAACCCGAGTTCGACACGCTCTTCAATTCGGTCATCAACGAGAAAGTGCAACTGGATTGGCCTGCTGCGAAGCGTGGTTTGCGGATTTTACCGCTCTTAAAGTTAGCACTACTCGATTCCTTAGCGATGCGCCGGGGTAAATAAGCCGCTTTAAGAAGCTGGACGTGGCGCGGGACGATTAGGATCGAAAACGCCCGCAACTTGGATTCCTATCTCGTAGAAGATAACGAGTGGGATTGCGACGATGAGCTGACTCACGACGTCGGGCGGCGTAAAGAACGCGGCGAGGACAAACATGATCACATAGATGTATCGTCGGTATTCCTTCAGCGTCTCGAGCGGGACGAGTCCGACACGAACAAGAACGACGAGAAGGAGCGGGACTTCAAACGCGACGCCCAGTACGAGCGTTATTATGATGACGAACGATATGAATTCGTATATCGAGTACGTGGCGGTAACTCCACTCGCCGCAGACATAATGTAAAGATACGTGAGGACTATCGGCAGCATGAGGAAGTACGAATAGCTTATTCCCAAAACGAAGAGAGAAACGGCGGTAGTCACCAATATAATGAAGTGCGATTTCTTCATTGGATTCTTTATGCCAAACCGCACCTTCAACATTTTGTACACGTAGTGGAACACAAGCGGAATGACCAGTATGACGCCGATGACCAGCGCCATCTTCAATTTCAGCATGATTACCTCCACGGGCGATATATAGATGAGCGTTGCACCTTCGGGGAGGAGATCTTGCTTTATTCGCTCTAATACGGGATCCAAGAATTGAAAAGAGACCACGAACCCACCGAGAAAAACGGCGGCAATGGGTATGAGCTTGTTCTTTATCGCTACCGTTATATATCCTAACTCCTCACTAATACTTGCCATCTTCACGTGCTCCTATTACTATGACTGAATAAATGATAAAAGCTAACGCCGAAGCCAGGACGAAGACGAAAGAGAAAATGCGGATGACTGACGACGCTGCTCTCGAGTTAGATGGCCCGATAGGGGATGCTGAGATACCGATACTCGAGCATGTCGAGGAACTACGAGAGAGGCTCATCGTCTTTTTGATCCCGTTCTGCATCGCTACGATCGCTGCGTATCCGTTTTCAAACATCTTACTCCGCCGCATATTATTCCATAATCTCTTCCCTGAAGAAATGGCCATGTTTGTGTATAGCCCGATGGAGTGGATGAGCGTACGGCTCCTGTTCTCCTTCTTACTCGCCTTTTCTGTTACGATGCCCTTGCTCTTATTTGAGCTTTTCGCTTTTATGCGGCCGGGTCTCTATCCCTCGGAGCGAAAATTCTTCATGATGGTTGCCATCCCCTCGCTCTGCTGTTACGTTGTCGGTGCGATCTTCGCCTATTACTTCGTCTTGCCACTCATCTTCGGCTATCTCATCAACTACTCCGGCGATGTCGCACAGGTTGCGCTTTCTGCGAAGCGGATCTTCTCTATCATTCTGTACACCGCGGTGAGCTTCGGACTGATCTTCCAGATCCCGTTCGTAATGACCCTGGCGGTGAAGCTGCAGATAGTCACGTATTCGTGGCTCAAAGACAAGCGAGTGATATTCTACGGGCTGATCATCGGCATCGCATTCTTTATCATCGCGGACCCGACGGGAATCTCAATGATCATGGCAGTGGTCTCAATAGCGCTCTTCGAGTTCGGATTGCTACTCTCACGCTACATCGGACGCAGACGTAAGTAGAAGTAACTCATAGACGTGAGTGCTTGAGTTCGTCCATCTGCTTGCTGTTCTTGGCGTAATCATGAGTAACCCCCCCCCCTCTTGCCGAGGGGATCACAATAATCGCTGTCCTCTCGAAAGACCGTAGCAAAACTTCTCGACGCTTTTTATATCTTTTTATATATGCTCGTCCAATAGTATAGGTAGAAGGAATAAGTCAAATTGTGAGGTGCAAAAAGCCATGTTAGGTCCAACTGAGATGATGGTAATTGCAGTAGTAGCAATCGTTTTGTTATTCGGTGCAGCGAAGGTGCCGCAGCTTGCCAGGTCTTTTGGTCAGGCAATGGGAGAGTTCAAGAAAGCGAAAAAGGAATCCGAAGTGAGCCTCAAGAATTTCGAAGACTCCATAGTGGGCGATGAAAAAGTAATACCGGAAACGACGGCAAAAGCAGAGAAAAAGAATGACGATGTCAATATACGCGAAGTAGCAGGGTATATGGGCATAGAGACTGAAGGGAAGACCGATGAGCAGTTAAAAGAGGAAGTTCAGGCAAAGATGAAAGCCGACTCCAAGTAAGATAAGACCACCATTCTATCCTGTAAGTAAAAGAGGAAAGCAAGATAGCGGCGTACGCGCTCCGAGCACCCCTATCGTTATCTGGTTTCATACCATTTTTTCAACCATACGAGCGCCGCGGAGGTCTCCCGTTCAAATCGGAACGTGGAAAGGTAGACCAGACGTGCTCAATTGATTTGCAACGCTCAATCCTTACGAGGGTATGCATCGTTACCATGGTACCGCTGCTTTTGTGTTTTTTGTGTGTGTGTAAAAGCGTTTAGGTGAACTCGGTCGCTTGAAAAGGGGATAGCGTGGTACAACCATTGCAAGCTTGCTGCACAGCTAGTATTTTTTATCGTATCGATTAAACGTGTCAAAAGAGAGCAAAATCGGCTGGCCGGTTTATTGAAAACACTGGTCTGGTCTCCTGTGCATAGCTTCCCTCATTTATCTGTATTACACTAACCAGGAGTGCCGTCTAATAACCGCTCACACACGCCTGCTCAAAATAAGTTCTGAAGTTAAGTTATCTACGATTGAATACTTCTTTCAAATCTACGGAGAGTAAAAATCAAACTGAGTTACACTGAATTAAATCGAATTAAATCAAATCGAAAAGAAAAAAAAGAAAGGGTTGGTTGTGGAAGAACTCCACAACCTTTTTTTGGTCTCTTAGAGCCCGACGCCGGTATAGAATGTCTGTAGAGCACTCACACTCGCTAGCTGATCACGTAGTAGTTCACCAACGGGCACGTTCGTACCGAAAAGCACTGTTCGTCCCATAATCTCGCCGATCAGCACGAAAACAAACAGAACGATCGCTATCATCGAAGCCATCGCCATGTTCTTCTTCGTCAGTGGCAATGCAAGCGCTATGGCACATATGAAAGCCAAGCCGACGCCTACTACCCATCTTGCCATGTAGAGTGTGGCATATTCGCCCGATAGCATGCCCCTGAGCGTCTCTTCTTGTGCAACTTGTGCGACTTCGGTCTCTGCTGCGGCTTCTAGCATGCCGGTATTTGCGAAGAGTCCGACAGCCAGCACAATGACCATCACCAGCGAGATCCCCATCGTAATCCAGAGCATACGTGCTAAGGGTTCGTCTCCCTCTTTCTTCATCGTATATTTCAGCGAGAGCACTGCTGCCACTGCCGTTACACCTCCGAGTAGAGCCGTAACGTAGAAGAACAGTATCGTCGTTGGATGATTCAACGATGGTAGCGTGGGAAGCAGGTATGCTGCCGCGCTTACATAGGGGAACGCAAGTCCCACCAATGCAGCTAAGACGCCAACAGGCTTTCTGAGCACCGCTAGCTTCCCGACTATCGACGGTATCACCGGGAACCATTTGAGACTGCCGTATTCAGGGTCTAAGAGCCACATCGCGGTATACACCACTGCTAAGATGACAAAAACTGTCAAAGCCAGTACTTCCTGGCTCAGCAATGAAGAACCCACGTTGTTTATCATTGTAAACATCGCTTGTATCGGTCGTGCCTCGTGCGAAAGTATACCAATCAGGCCGATAACTGCCACCGGGACACAAACCCATGCCCCGGTCTCGAAGAACTTTGCGTCCTCCTTGCTCTTTGCGAGGAAATCGGCGATGACCATTGCTATCAGCGCACCCACGGACATCTGACTGAACACCGTGAAGGTCACGTATGCGGTAACTGCACTAACCATTGTTATCCATTACCTCCTTTACACTCGCTCTTGCCAGGCAATTGTGTTCCGAGACTTTGCATCTCTATACTGTGGTAATATTTCGTTTATGTCGCCTCCAAGACGGGCCTTGGTCGAGCAGAACAGTCCACACCTCGGGCTTGGTGCTCTATCACTGGCTACCGGCACAAAAGGCTGAACGCATAAGGTGCACTTGTCCATGATCCCTTCGTACTCTTTAGCCGCACCCTCCAGCTCATGGGGATATTGTGGTGCGCCAAATGGGCATGCCCACCCGCAATAGCCACAGCCGATGCACTTTTCCTTATTCGTCATAACGATACCGTCCGCGTCTCGCTTTTCTATCGCTTTCGTTGGACATACTGCCTCACAGGGAGGATTCGTGCAGTGCATACAGGAGACGGGTATATTCTTCTCGCCAGGTACCCCCTTGTTAATCGTTACTATCTTCACTCGGGCTGTTCCGTGAGGAACTTTGTTCTGGTCCTTGCAGATAGCAAAGCACGCTCCGCAGTTGATGCACTTCTCAATCACGTTCAGGAATTTATAGGTTACCATTTTTCATTGCCTCCTACGCTTTGTACACCTTGCACAGACAACACTTTGTCTCTTGCATGTTCGTCGACCTGTCGTATCCATCCACACAGATGATGTTAACGGAATCACCAAGTGCGAGTTCCGCGGTTCCAGGTGGGTATCTGTCCTCATATGACTCACCTTCAAACCAGCCGGCCCAGTGATACGGACAGAATATGGTCTGATCGTTCACACGATACGTCACGTTCGCTCTCACTTTGATCCTTCCTCTCAGTGTCTCGACCCATACATAATCCCAATGGGTGATACCGAGCTCCAATGCCGTGTCCGGATTGATCTCAGCGTACATTTCAGGTTGCAGCTCAACCAGGTATTCACACGATCGCGTCTCAGCGCCGCCACCCATGTGCTCGACCTGTCGTCCGGTCGTAAGGATGAGTGGATAGTCATTCACCAGGTTCTTTCGCTGCTGCTGAATCGTCTTATACAAGCATGGGACACGGTAGTGGTCCGCAACGTCATCGTACGTCGGATATTTATCGATCAGGTCAGGTCGTGGACTCTCGATCGGTTCGCGGTGTATGGGAACCGGATCAGGCAGGTTCCAGGCTCTGAATCGTGCTCTTCCTGCTCCTGACGGGCAGATATTCTGGTCAAGCAGTGACTTGAAGTCAGCATCGATCTCTTTCTTCCAACCGGGGCCGTCAGTGCCATCAGAGTTCTTCTCGTCGTATCCTGGTCCAATGTATGACGCACCTAACTGGCTCTCGCCATCGTCCGACAGTGGATTTCCAGGTGTAGAGTCAGCACCTCTAAATCGTGGTCTAAATTCGTTGCCGCCTTCCCAGACGGGTATATCGTTTCGGTACAAGATCGGTGTTCCCGGGTGCTCATCATTCCAGCACGGCCATGGCAGTCCCCAGTATTCGCCTTTCACCGGGCCACTCTTTGCCTGGCAATCTTCGCAATCGAAGACGCTGCAATCGGTACGACACTGCAGTTGCTGTCGCTTGAGCCGCTCTGGAGACTGGCGCATCATGATGACATTGGCACCGAGGTTAATCTCACGGAGCACATCCTCCGGATATTCGTTGTATGTGAAGTGCTCACCGAACCCAAGCCGGGTTGCAAGCTCCTTAATCATCCACCAGTCTGGCTTGCTGTCATATAAGGGCTCCACTAACTTGTTTCGCCACTGTACCTGCCGCGCACTGTTCGAAACGCTTCCGCTTTCCTCGAATTGCGTTGCTGCAGGCAGTACGATGATCCCGTCAGGTCGGTCCGCAAGTGAAGAAGCAATCGTCGCATGCGGGTCAACGCCCACAAGTAGTTCGACCTTCTCCATCGCCAACTTCATTCGCTTCATCTCGGTGATCGAGTTCAGCGAATGGCCCCAGACGAACGCCATCTTGATCGGGTTTGGCTGAAGGATCGGGAATTCTTCATTGAGCACACCTTCGTACCATCTCGAAACCGTGATTCCCGGCTTGTTCATCAATGATTTGCCACTACCTGCAGGATAGTCGTTCTCGAACTTCGCCTTCATCTCCTCGAAGGTTACTAGTGCATGCCTGTTCCAGACGCCGATCCAGTGCTTCCATGAGCCATCGTCGAGTCCATAATATGCAGGCAGCCAGTGCGAAAGCACGCACATATCGGTTGCACCCTGCACGTTGTCGTGACCTCTGAATGCGTTGGTTCCTCCGCCAGGTCTGCCAGCATAACCCATAAGCATCGAGAGGCAAGCCATTGCCCTGATGTTATTCGTGCCCACAGTGTGCTGTGTCGCGCCCATCGCCCAGCATATACAGTTAGCATAGTTTTCACCACGTGGTGGGAATGCCCAGTCTTGCGCGAGCTGTCGTATGGTAGCTGCAGGAACCCAGGTAATATCCTCAACAACTTCCGGGGTGTAGTCCTTTACGACGTCCCACCATTTAGCAAAGCCGTAGGTCCTCTTCTCGATGAAGTCCGTGTTATGCCAGCCATTATTCACGATTACGTTAGCTATTGCCCATAGCAATGGAATATCCGTTCCAGACCTGAACCGCACGTACATATCTGCCGCTGCGGCAGACTTTGTGAAGCGCGGGTCACACACGATGAACTTTGCACCTCGCTTCTTTGCCTCGAGGATGTGCAGCATCGCAACAGGATGCGAGTTGGCTGCGTTCTCACCGAAGAACAGAACAACCCCTGAGTTGCGCATGTCGTTCCACGGGTTGGTCATCGCACCATAGCTCCACGTGTTCGCCAAACCGCCAACCGTTGTAGAATGGCATATTCGCGCCTGATGGTCTACGTTGTTCGTACCGTTAAATGCTGCGAATTTCCTGAATAAGTAGCACTCTTCATTGCTCGTCTTGGCAGACCCTATATACATGATTGAGTCGGGACCGTAATTCGCCTTGATCTCCTTCATCTTGTTGGCGATCTTATCCAGGGCTTCGGTCCACGAGATTGCCTTCCACTGGCCCCCGACCTTCTCCATCGGTGTTCTCAGTCTGGTCGATGAGTTGAGTATCTCTGCTATCGATGTGCCTTTAGAGCACATCGAGCCGCGATTTATCGGGTTCTCTAACCACGGTTCAAGACCGATGCATACACCGTCCTTTATTTTACCATGGAATCCACATCCCACTGCACAGTGAGAACAGGTAGATTTCACGAGCGTCACACCGGCTTCTTCAGAAGCTGCCGCTGCAGGTTCAATCAAATCACCGAGCTTGGAAGGATATGCACTGACGCCGCTGATACCACTCAGAGCCGCTGCAGTCCCTAAGGCGCTCAGTTTAGTGAACGTCCGCCTTGACATTCTGATACCGCTATTTTTACCTATAGATTTTGTTCTTGCCGCCATTATTTCACCTCTTTCTACTACTATTTTACCTCCTCTAGTTGTAACACGATACCTCTACTATATATAAAAGCTTTTCGGTTTTGACAGCCTTGTTCAAAACTAAGAACGTGCAGAGATCAACGGATTGTCACTGTATGCTTATAGAGCTAGTCCTAGATCTGCATAGGGGATTGAGAATCTGACCTTGAAAGTAACCAGGTAACTATCTGCTTGCTTCCTCGTTTCTGCGTCTAACTCTCCACATCAAAGATCGCTGAATAAAATAATACAAACTGACTTGCATCTGGGCGAGTGGATGAAACGTCATGAGCGAAGAAGAGCTAGCGGGGACTTAAACGCAACCATTTTAAAAAAGAGGAAAGAGAAGAAAGAGATTTTCGTTTTTACCTCGTTCTTCTCAACAGCAGATACGCCACCACTAATAAGCCACTCGATGCGAAAATCGCTTCGTAACTTGGAGCCTCCGGCGTAGGTGTAGGGCTAGCGGTTGGAGTCGTACCAGTACTTCTCAGTGTTTGTACTGCCTGCCCTAAAGCACCCTGCAGCCTATTAAGCACTGTAACGGGTGTTGGTGGCACCAATCCCAACGCATCAATTTCCCTGAAATGGTCCGCAGAACTACTGATATAACCGGCTGCTGTTTCTAAATCATCAGGATCGTACTTCATTGCCCCGGACTCTGTATATTGACAGCCCAATTTGAAATTCTCCAGCGCTAACGTCAAATGATTTTTTACCGGTTGCATCTCGGAAGATACCTCATAGAACTCTAACTCGTCCAATGCCGCCGTAGCAGCTTCATAGCCACTCCGTGCCCCAGCCTCACACATTGTACAGTCGAAATTTTCTATGGCAGTTGCCATAGTTGTCGCAGCGCTTTCTAGTTCAGTCATTGTAGCGCTATACCACTCCTCGAATTCACGATCTTCAATGGGTTGCGCTTGTGCCACGTCGGAAGCGCTTGCAAGGGATAGTGTGATGACCATACTCACAAGTAAAACCGTAGCGAGGTATCCAAAAAATTTTGCTTTCCTCATTTTTCACCTCCTTACAGTTAAGAAACTACTTCCTGCTATAAAAAAGGTGAGGAAAAAAGGTGAAGAATCACTGACTTGACAAAAATGCGCGGTAAACGTGTTTTATCAGTGATTGCAAAAGAGCAGAGCTGCTGGCAGTTTGTATCGAGTCTAGAAATGATAAAAGTAGGGACCCTGAATGAAGTAAGTCATAAATAAGTTTATATATCCGTGATAGCATCCCATTCATTACGTCAAGAAATGAAAGATCAAGAAGAGAAGGGAAAGAAGAAGGAACTAACCGAGCTGCTTGAAAAAGAGGCGCTATTTCTTGAAATTACACGGAGATTGTCCGGAGGAGTGCAGGATGTCTTTGCTCCTCGGTCAGAATCGGTCGATAAATTAGCTAAGGAGCTAAAAGCATGTGAAACTGACATTGTCAAGCGCTATTTCTTTCCGGTCGACAAAACAATAGATACGTTTACCGATAGACTCTCCATGGCCCGTGAGGAACTGATTAAAGCAAGTGAAGAAGACAGACGGACGCTCCTTCGGTTCATCGAGGCCCTTGATAAGGAGGTCATGATTAAGGAGGAAGAAATCACCAAATTAAAGAAGGAGATGAAAACAATCCGAACTGAACTGCTTACGAACTCGTAAGACTAGACTTGAAGAGATACTAAAGAACTCGTCCCAAATCACGTAGAAGACAATTCGGTACTCTTTGCAAAGAGTGTTATAAAATCCTCAACGCCTCATACCTTGTTTGATTGAGAGGGATATGAATAAATAAGAGGGGAGGCTTTTTATTTAAGTATAGAGATGAAAAGTCCTTACGATCCGAGCGTTAGAGTTATGTGCGACAAAGCGGGAGATAGAAGAAAATTTGCGCCCCCTAAATTACCGCGAGGTTTTGCTCTCTTTATTCTGTCCGTCATCCTTATTTCCGGTATTGTAACTGCGACAATTCCTTTTGTCGCTCATGCTGCTAGTAGTGCGCCACCGTTTAACCTTACAAGCATCGACGGAACGGATTTCAGTCTCAGTGACTACCGAGGGACGGTGGTGGTATTAGATTTAATGGCAACCTGGTGCCCGGTATGCCCCCATGAAATGCCTGAACTCTCTAAATTGAGAGAAGAATACAGCGATGTCGTCATAATGACCATATCTGTCGACCCCACAGAGCCAGAGGAAAATTTAAGGAGTTTTAGAGAAACATACGCCAGCAATGCAGACTGGTTATTTGCGCGCGATACCGATAAAGTTTTGGTTAAATATAGAGCCTTCACTCTACCAACGATAGTGGTAATAGACCCTCAGGGGTACATAAGCTTCCAGAGGGCGGACCTTGTTCCCGCAGAAGAACTTGAGTCAGAGGTTGAAAGGGCGTACGCCGGAGGTGTTGGAGAGCCTGAGGAACCAGAAGAGCCTGAGGGACCGTCGTCCACCATTATGGGCTTGTACGTTTTAGCGTTGTTGACTGGCCTTTTGAGCTTCTTTGCTCCCTGTGCGTTTCCGTTGCTCCCGGGCTATATCAGCTACTATCTTGGCAGATACGAAGGCGGGCCAACGCTGAGCGGCTCAGTGAAAGCGGGAATAGCTTCAGCAACGGGGATAAATGGAATGTTCGCCTTAATAGGCGCTGCAGTGGCTGTAGGCGGTCTTGCAGTTAAATCGTATGTTACGTATTTCGCACCCGTAGTTGGCTTTGTTATCGTTCTCTTGGGGCTCTCAATGGTCTTTGGCAAGGCAGAAATCTTCGAAAAATTCGGAGGGGTACTCTCTTCGTACTCATCGAAATTAGGAGGGAGGGCACGGTACTCCGGACTCTTTTTGTACGGCGTTGGATATGGACTTGCCTCCATGGGATGTCAAGCCCCGGTCTTCATTGCGCTTATTTTTGCTGGCTTAGCCACTGGCGGCGTTTTAGAAGCGTTCATGGTATTTTTCTCATTTTCGATTGGAATGGGAGGTATGATGATTACCGTCAGTGTAATCGTGGGAACGGCGAAGATGAAGCTCGTAGAACGCATGAGAGCGTTGACACCCTACTTCAACAGAGCTTGCGGCGGCATACTTGTCATCGTCGGTCTCTACTTTTTATGGGAATATCTGATATAACGAACGCGTAACGTGATGGATTCAAGGAGAGAGGAATCTACGCTACGCTGCACCTGCATGCCCCCAAAAGTTAGTGATTATAGAAAAATTTATATAGTATGAGATTTGATAGCATAGCAGGGTGAGTATATAAAATGCTGAAAAAGAAGATTGTCTCTGGGACGGTTATAGTTTCGCTTCTGCTTCTATCACTCCTCTTCTCCAGTCTCGCATCGGCAGCGCGTATCGACATATCGGTGGATGAAGTGTATAAAATGCTACAGGAAAATCCTGATGACATTATTCTGCTGGATACCAGACCCGAGTCGATATATAATTCTGAGCACATAACGGGGCCAAAGTATCATGTAGTGAACATACCTCTGAGTGTCGATACTACCGCTTTTGAGAGTGGTATCGAGGAATTGGACAAGTCGAAAATTGTTATCGCGTACTGCCAGGCGGGTCGTGCGAGCCAGGTGGCCGGCGATTTACTCGTCAAACACGGCTTCGAGCGCGTTTATACGATGATTGGGGGGATTAATGCATGGAAAGAGAACTATCCCACAACGCTCACACCGCCAACGTCAACCAAGGTGCCAACAGGAGCTATTGAGGCTCCTCCTTTTACGATTACAAGCATAGATGGGACGACGTTCAGCATCAGCGATTACCAAGGAAAGGTCGTGGTGTTGACTCTGGTTCTAACAACCTGTCATCTGTGCCAAGAAGAGATGGGGGAACTCGCACAGTTACGACAGGCGTATCCCGACGTCGCTATTATAACCGTGTCTATAGATCCGCTAGAAACCGATGAGAATCTGAAGAACTTTAAAGAGCAATATAACGCTGATTGGCTATTCGCACGGGACACCAACAATATTGCTTCGCGGTATCAGGGCTACGTTTTGGCCACGCCAACCATTGTGGTTATCACTCCTGAGGGGTACATAAGCTTCCGGAAAGTAGAGGTTGTACCGTTAGAAGACCTCAAGTCTGCAATTGAGAGCGCTTACCAGGAAGAGGGAGATCTGATACCGACACCAACACCTACTCCAGAGGATGGGCAGATTCCCGGATTTGAAGCACTATCCGCAGTACTGATTATTGGCATCCTAGTGATAGTGCAGCGGCGCGCAAAAGGGAGAAAGAGCTAAATAAATAAGAACTAAAGAAGTTTTGGGATCCCGCTTTTTAGTAAAAGACGGGATTTCCCCTTGATTTTTAACAACGAGAGGGTTGTTCACCGCGCACTCTCCAATAAATCGCTGACCACCGCGTCGTCCAACATAATGAAGCCTTTTGTGAGCTTTGCAATGCCTTTAAAGAAATCAGCTATCTCATAAGTGTAGAGCGCATCGCAGAAAATGGGCACCCAGTTCAATATGTGCTCATCGAGAAATTCTCGCTGTAGTTTGAGACATTCTTTTAATCGTTCCGGGGTAGTCGCTGCTAATTCCTCCTCGCAGAGATAAAGCATAAACTTGAGTTCAAATCCGATGTGGTCTTCGAGGTCTGTATACTCGCGTGATTTTGCGATACCTGCTTTCCTGTACGCTTGCTTTACCGCTACCAGCGGCTCACCCAGCCGCCTTCCACTCACCCACCACGCCTCGTAAGGCTCTACCGGAGGCCTAAAGGGTCCGACGAATAAGAGTGTATATTCCCCTACCAAATCGTTATACAAGACATCGATATCCTTGCCTTTGCTCTTCTCCATAAACTCGTTTAATAAACGAAAACCCTCGAAAAGCTCGGTATTTATGTCGAACGATTTGAGTTCCTGAAACTGGAACTTTCCGTTCACCAAATCCGCTGCAAGTTCTCGTGCCGGCGCTTCCACATACATCCGAGACAAAAAGGCATAAAAGTTCCTTCTCGTCTCCAAAAGTTCTTCTATTTCGCTCATCTATTCATTCTCCAATTTTTCTAATGACACCTCAACGGCTCTTACCGGTCTGCACTTTTGACAATACTTGAGCAGGTCTAATCGCTCCTCTATGTTGAGTTCGCCCTCATCTTCGCCTTGTTTTAATAGAGCACTCATTCGCTCAAATGCAGATTTCGGCATAAATAGTTCTTCACATCCCGCACAGGCGACAAACTCGACTTCAACCAGTTTTTTGCTCCCTTCTTCAACCAGTTGCGAAAAGTCAAGCACCCGCTTTAAAGCAATCGCTTCTTCCGGGCATGCTTGCTGACACATACCGCAGGCAATGCAGTCGCCGTATACAAAATCGAGTTTATTCTCCTCCTTAATCAGCGCGTTTGTTGGGCACATGGTCACGCACGCAGTGCAGAGCGTGCAGTTCGAATTGATAGCAACATCGGCGAACGGATACGATGTATTTCCCTCTAGTAACGTTGGACGCACACCGGTCTTCATACGAAGGATCTGCATCAACGCTATTAGAATTTCCCGTTTCGGTTTGGTAAAATCGATCTCCGCTGGTTTCTTCTTTCTGATAGACGAAGGACTGAGTTTAGTGACAAAATCAGTAACCTTCTTCGCGAAAGCTTCTGCTTCGAACGGGGTATCCGCCAGTAATAGTACACGGTCTCCCAAACCGAAGGCGGATAACGTCTTCTGCGCAAATGTTACCGCCGATTCGATCTGTTCATGGTGACTGTTCTCGCATTCCCACAGAATAACACCTTCCGCTCCGCGTTCCAACGCGCTGAGTATATGCGCCTCCGACACCATATCAACGACCGGTACGAAGAGCGGTACTACCGCGGGATACTGAAGCTTCTTCCTGCCAACTGCATTGAGCTTTTCAGCGTTCTCTCTATCCGCGAACAAGAGCACGTTTTGGCGTAAATCTTCTGATAATACGCTTTCTATTTGTGAATACAGCAACTGATTGGGATAGTCACGCATTTGCGGAACTGATAATGGACATAAAGAAGCGCAGAGCCCACAACCGCGACATCGCACAGCGCTGAAAACCATTTTGACTCCCTCCCGCGTGATTGCCTCGTACGGGCAGGGTACACAATACTCACACCCAATTACTTCGCTCCTTCCGCTTGCACACCGTTTCAAATTTAACTCTAAATACTTATCCACCCCTATTTCGCCCAAATTAGCAACTAAATCCGGCGCTTTCCTTAATGCATCTTCGTAATCGTCAGCTTTATAAATCCCGAAGTAGTTAGGCCCTTGCCAGTCCTTATCAATCACAAGAATCTGCCCGACGTGCAACACATCCTCGTCGTGGAACGCAATGGCACCTGTTGGACACACGTTAACGCAATCGCCGCATTCGTCACAGGTCTCGTCAATCGTGTATACCGCATCGTAGTGTATCGCATTTTTCGGGCATGCATCAGCGCAAATGCCGCAGGAGATACATTTATCTATATCTATGTTGCGCTCGATCTCGACGTCAAAATCACCGATCTCGCCCGTTATGCCTTTGAGCGAGCCAATATGGAGCTCCGGCTCATCACACCACTCGTGAACGTTATTCGTCAGCAAGTGGACATGAGCCACGTTAGAAAGGCTTTTCGCAACGTCTAATGCTCCTTCCGCCTCGTTCCCGACTACAAGCACATCAAAGCCCACATTCACATCGATCTTTTCAGGTCTCGGGAGTTCTTCCTCCTTTTCAGCATAGCTGATGGCTGTTTTAATCAGGCTCTTCGCTTTTTCTGTTGCTTCTTTTCGCCCGTGTACCCAACCACAGTGCTCTCTGAGGTTGAGCACGTACGTATCACAGCCAAATCCGGATGCAACCCGTTCAAAGATGCGCCTCTTCTCTGTGCACGCCGCTATGAGTATAGCATCAAGATCCAATCGCCTGACGTCGTCCACAATATAGTCCAAGTCTCTCTGGCAGAGCTGATCAACCGTCTCAACGATTTCAACTTCCTTCTTTATGCTCTTTCTAACGTTTCTAAAATCTATGTCCATAGTGCTGTTGCACGTGCAGAGGAAAACACCCAGTTTCATGTAGTTCACCTTTCTTCTTGCTTTGATCCCTCACCCTTTATACCATCATAAACTACTAATTTTTAATTATATCATCTTATTCAATCTCAATCTTGCTCGCACGGCTATTTCGTCCTCCAGCATCATGGTGCGTCACTCGCAGTTTACGTTGTTTACGTTATCCACCCTTAATCCACACGCAATCGGAGAGCTGGGCGGACGTAACGATCAGAGAATTCAGCTCCTCTCACTCAGCAATCACACGAACTTAATCACACCGCTTCCCGGCGAATACAGGATGCCGTCGCGCTTCATCGCTTCGATTATCTCTTCCACCTTATCTCGCTCCATCCCGTCCTCTTCCGCATGGTCGAGCACCTCATCCAAGGGCACTTCCTCGCCGTAATCCTTCTCCAGATCCTTTATTATTTCCCTGATCGATCGTGCACGGTCCCTTCTGGTTTTCGTCGTGCCCACGGTCACCCAATCGGCGTCCAGCCTGCCTGTTTCCGGATCGACCGCGACCTGCCTCAAACAGAAGTTGACCACATTCGTTACCGCCTCGGCATCCTCCGCGGTAACTTTATCGCTCATTCGAGTTCTCGCTCGCGCCTCACCCAAGCGTATCAGCGCTTCTAGCTGCCGTGCCGTTGCGGGAACCGGCGCATCTTCTTCTTCGTAGCCCTCACTCCGAAGCGAGATGTAAAAGTCCAGAAACGTCTTCTTCGCCTCCTCGGTCATCACAGGAAAGACGTTCCGTTTGCTCCACGCCACGTATTTCCTCAATAAGTCTCTGGGTATCGCGGGTTCCATTGCTTGCACCTGCTCTCTGAAATGTTCCTTGTCTTCTTCTTCCATCTTACCCCTGTTCTCAAGCTGTGCAAGTAGTTCTCCGGCATAATGAGAGTCAAGTATATGTAGCGCGGTCTTCGTGTCCTCCACCCGGTTAGGTCGGTCTATCATGGTAAAGATGAGGTCGAATCGCGACAATAGCGTAGGCGGCATATTTATCTGATCTGATATCGGGGTATACTTGTCAAAACGGCCTTGCTTCGGGTTTGCAGCAGCCAACAATGCACATCGTGAGTTTAACCGTGCCATTATGCCCGCTTTCGCTATAGAAACCGTTTGCTGCTCCATAGCCTCGTGGAGTGCGTCCCGGTCCTCCTTCCGCATCTTGTCTATCTCATCCACCGCTGCGATGCCCTTGTCCGCAAGAACCAAAGCACCGGCCTCTAACGTCCATCGCCCTTCTCCAAACTCGTCTCGAACCGCGGCCGCCGTGAGTCCCGCGGCCGTGCTGCTCTTTCCACCGGTGTACAGCCCACGAGGCGCTAGCTTCACCAAATAGGTGAGCAATTGACTCTTGGCCACGCCCGGATCGCCAACGAGAAGCACGTGTATGTCGCCCCTCACTCTCGTCCCATCCGGAAGCTCCTTTGGGACACCGGAGAACAATTGGAGAACCATAGCCTCTTTTATCTCTTTGTAACCAGATATAGAAGGAGAAATGCTCTTTATGAAGTCATCATACAAATTTGGCCGCGCTTTCAGTTCCATTATCTCGCGCTCGTCCTCTTCCGTTATCTCGATCTCTTCAAACTCCTCCTGCTTGAGTTCCAGCGAATTGCCATCGAGATAGATATCGAAGAAGAGCTTCTTCCCAAACTGCGTTACACGCTGATACGACCTGAGAATACCGGTAACAAGTATCCTATCACCCGGCGCTACTTCGCCCGATATGTCATCTTCCAGGTTAACGTCCAGTGTTTGCGGCAGTTCACCACCTCGTAACTCCTCCGGCGACTCCTGCAGTCGTATCTTCTGTGCATTTACAAATTTCGACCGCTCCACTCGTAATATAAACCGCTGCACTTTCCGTCCGCAGCCGCCATCCTCTTGCGGGCATTCGTACGGTTCTTTGAATTGGCTCCCGGCCTGGGGTGTCGCGAAGATATGATGACAGAAGGGGCATTCAAATGCCGCTTCTACTATTCTCGGCCGCACCTCCGTCGCTTTAGTAACCAGCCCTTCGATGCTTACGAGTTTACCAATATCGTTGCTGCGAATGTCTCGGATCTTCACCTTCCGCGGAAGCTTTACTATCCGCAGATTGGCCTCGTCGAGTGTAACGCCTGTCGGGAGATCCATCTCCCGCAAAGCCCGTGTCGCGGATTCTAGTGTTACATCCGGATCGTCCAAAAGCATATCCGCAATATTCGGATCGTATATATCCATCTCGGAGAATTTAACAAGCAAACTGCGCTTCTCAGGATAGGAATTCGAGAGGCTTATGAGCTCGTCCCAATAATAGCGCTTGAGAAAGTCCTCCCACTTCTCCGTTACCGAGTCCTGCATCATTTTATCCCCATGCCCCTGCCACCCTATTTATATCAGCACAGCATTAGCTTTTGTATCTATATAATTGGTGATGCTCCTGTTAAAAGTCGCGGATAAAAATGATAAGGAAGGGGTAAAGAGGAGGCACGGATGTTAAGCTTAGCGGTAGTATTTGACGGTTCTGGCGTTATATACGCACCTTTCAGGATTATAAAGGATATGAAGAGAGGGGTGACGAAGCGCAGCAGGGTCTCGGGAATAACGTGCACGGACCGGTTGGAAACAGGTGCGATGGTGGTTTTGAAGACGCGATACGAAGAGACGCTGGAAAAGGAAGCCCCTTCGAAACTCTTAGCTGACTTGCTCCGGGAGAAGAAAATAGAAAATAAGGTTATATATAAGAGAGAAGGAGTGAGCGATGAGGAAGTGCGGAACGCAATTTTAAGAGATAAGAGCGTCAAGCTGGGAGACATCCACGAGGCGGTCTCTCTGCTGCGGCGGTGCGACATTCTTCCGGTACTGGGAATAGGCTTGATCGTAGATATGGCAAAGGAGACGGTCCGCTATGTAATTGCAGGTGGCATAAATCTCTTCCCCGGTACGCTTAAACTGCTCAAGGAATTACGCGACATGGGTGTACAGACTTTTATTGCTTCGGGGGATCGGATAGAGCGAGAAGAAATGGCATCCTATTTACCCGACGTGCAGCCGGAGAATATCTTTGGCACGATGAAGCCGGAGGACAAGCAGGAATTGGTGAGACGGTTGAAGGATACGCATAAAGTGATAATGGTAGGAGACGATAGGAATGATTATCTTGCAATGCGCGAGGCGGATGTCGTGGTACTATCATTGCAAGAGGCGGCAGATAGACCCAAAGAGGTCTTTGATGTCGCTGATTTTAGGATAAATGATATAAGGGAAGTGAGAGAAATAGTAAGGGAGATGCGGGGATAAAATGAGTGGTTCGAAAGCGGGAATAGATCTGAAAGCGCTGGCTGCGGAGATGAGGAACTTCGAAGGTGTCACGCGTAAAAGAGCGATAAACAATCTTGTAACACAGCTTGGTGATTCGGATAAGGTAGGGAGCCGAACGATATCGGGATTCGGCGAGGATGCGGCAGTGCTCCGAGTTGATGATGACTATCTCGTTTTACTTGCGGTCGATGGTATTTGGGGCAAATTGCTGAGTGCAGACCCCTGGTGGGCTGGCTATTGCGCTGTGCTCGTGAATGTGAACGACATAGCGGCGATGGGCGGCACTCCGTTAGCAATGGTGAATTTGACTTCGACCCAGCATAAGGACATATGCATGGAACTGGGGCGAGGAATGGAAGACGGTGTGAAGAAGTTCGGCGTTCCTATGGTTGGCGGGCACATGCATCCCGACACCATTTACGATGCGATTGATGTAAGTATCGTGGGCACGGTGAGGCGAGACAGTGTTATCCTCTCCAGCGGTGCGAAGCCGGGCGACAAGATAGTGGCTGCAATTGACCTCGATGGCCGAATATCTCCAACTTACAATCTGGCATGGGACACCACGACGCAGAAATCACCCACGGTAGTACGAGCGCAGCTGGAGACCATGGTGAAGATCGGTGAGCGGAAATTAGCGACCGCGGGAAAGGACATAAGCAACCCCGGCACGTTAGGCACGCTAGGCATGTTACTTGAATGTTCAGGGGTGGGAGCGCTTGTAGAGCCGGCTAAGATTCCAATACCGGATACGAATGGAGTACCTTTTGCGCAATGGTTAAAGATGTACCCAGGAACGGGGTTCGTGCTCACGGTTGCGGATGATGATAATGGTGCGGACTGCATAAAGATATTCAAAGAGGCAGGTATCGCGGCCTCCATCATTGGCGAGGTAGATTCAAGTAAGAAAGTGAAGATAACCGATGGTAAAAATACCGCGACGGTATTTGACCTTAACAGAGAGATAATAACAGGAATCAGTAGGTAGAGAGAATAGACCACACTGGTAGAGTAGAGCTATGAAAGAGGACTTTGACGGACTCTACGAGAGGATAAGAGCAGGCAAGATTGAGCGAGAAGATGCACTCGCTTTAGCAGCTAACCCTCCTTTGCTGTTCCGCATTGCAGACGAGCTGCGGAAGGAGGAGAAGGGCGATGTGGTTACGTATCTCGTGAACAGAAACATCAACTTCACCAATATCTGCGTGGGCACGTGTAAGTTCTGCGCGTTCAAGGGCGCGCAGGAAGAAGAATATCTGCTGAGCCTGGATACGGTCTTGGGCAGGGTGGAGGAGGCGGTGAATCTCGGAGCCACGGAGATATGTATCCAAGGCGGTTTGCACCCCAACCTCGTCGTGGATAACTATTGCGAGATCATAGAAACGATAAAATCGCAGTTCGATGTGCATTTACACGCCTATTCGCCGATGGAGATCTATCATGCTGCAAGGAATTCCAATATGAGCGAAGAGGAAGTATTGAAAGCGTTAAAGAAATCCGGGCTTGATTCCATGCCGGGAACGGCCGCGGAGATCCTTGATGATTCGGTGCGGGCGATAATATGCCCTACGAAGGTGAATACGGCTAAATGGGTAGAGATAATAAAGACCGCGCATCGCTTGGGCATCCCGTCAACGGCAACGATCATGTACGGGCATATAGAATCCTTGGAGAACAGAATAGACCATATATTCAAGATCCGGGAGATCCAGCGTGAGACCGGAGGATTTACCGAGTTCGTACCTCTGAAGTTCATGCGGAAGAACAACGAATTGGGGCAAATGGTGGAGCGGAACGTTCCTTTTGCCGAGGATGCTATCGTGCACGCGCTCGTCCGGGTTATTCTTCATCCTTACTGCACGAATCTCCAGGTATCCTGGGTGAAGTTAGGCGTGCGAGATGCGCAGCGGATGCTCCAGTTCGGTGTGAATGATATGGGGGGTACGTTGATGGAGGAGAACATCTCGCGGTTATCCGGTTCGCCGTCTGGCGAGTACATGAGCCCTGAGGAGTTTGAGCAACTCATAACGGATGCAGGCAGAACACCGAAGAGGAGAACCACCTTATATAAAATACGCAGTTGATTGGCTCTTGCCATTCACGTTTTATGTATGTATGATTGTTTATGTATGATTGAATGCTGAGCACGGATGGATTGATGGATGATTAAACTCGATAAGCCGTTAGAAAGATGCAAATTGGAGAAGGCCCCTGCCGTTACGGATTCGCGATACGGCTGTGCGCCAGAAGCCCGTACGATACGGGAGCATATTGAACGGGGCGTGGTGAATATCGACAAGCCCTCAGGTCCCACCTCGCACGAGGTCGTTGCGTGGGTAAAAGATATCCTGGAGATAAACAAGACGGCGCATACCGGAACGCTCGACCCGAAGGTCACGGGAGTGCTGCCTGTTCTGCTCGGAGCGGCAACGAAGCTGGCTGATACGTTCGTCGGCGATAAGGAGTACGTGTGCGTAATGAGACTGCACCGAGAGGTTAATGAGGATAAACTAAGGGAAGTGTGTGGCGAATTCGTGGGCGAGATATATCAACGCCCACCGCTGAAGTCCGCGGTCAAGCGGCAGATAAGGACAAGAACCATACATTACATCGATGTAAAGGAGATAGAGGGCAAGAACGTATTGATGAAAGTGGGGTGCGAAGCGGGCACGTACATACGAATGCTCTGCCATCATAGCGGGCTCGCATTAGGGATTGGTGCGCACATGGCGCAGCTGCGAAGGACGAAAGCGTTTCCCTTCGGTGAGGATACGCTTACGACGCTACACGACTTGAAAGACGCGTACGTATTGTGTGCCGAGGGAGATGAGCTCCTTCTGCGGGAGCTTATCATGCCAATCGAATACACGCTCAGGCACCTTCCCTGTGTGGTAATAAAGGATAGCGCGGTGGATGCGGTCTGTCACGGTGCTGACCTCATGGCGCCAGGAATTACGCGGATCGAAGAAGGAATAAATAGAGAAGATTATGTGGTATTATATACAGCTAAGGGCGAAGCAGTGAGCCGAGGCGAAGCAACGCTGAACTCGGAAGATATGCTTCGGGCAGAAAAAGGTATATGTGTAAAGACACAGAAAGTACTTATGAAGCCCGGAACATATCCAAAGGGCTGGAAGAGTAAAGCCGAGGTGGCTGAGCGGTAAGGCGCAGGCCTGGAGCTCGTGAGACTAGATAGCCTGTGTTCCGAAAGGAACTCAAGGGTTCAAATCCCTTCCTCGGCGAAACATTTTCGTTTGTATTTATAGATAAGTATGTGAGTGAGAGAAGAGGAAAAGATGACGGAAGAAGCGGGAAAGAGAGAAGAAGCGAAGGAAGAAGGAAAAGAGGAAGAGGATTTCAGGCATATTGTCCGGATCTTGGATGCTGACTTAGATGGTAAAAGGAGCGTAGTGCATTCACTATGTGGGATAAAGGGAATAGGAAGGAGAGTTGCAAAGGTCATTGTTATTTCCACGGGGATAGACCCGGGAGTGAAGATGGGAAACCTCTCAGACGATGAGATAGAACAGTTAAAGACTGCTATTAGCGGCGTTGATAAGCGATTGCCGCAGTGGATGCTGAACAGGAGGAAGGACTTGCTTAGCGGCACGGACAAGCATATCATGGGCGCGGATCATGTATTGCAATTGCGAGAGGATATAAATCTGCTGCGTAAGATTCGGTCCTACCGTGGCATACGGCATGAACGGGGACTGAAAGTGCGCGGGCAACGGACTAAATCCACCGGACGGAGAGGACTGGTGGTGGGCGTCATAAGGAAGAAGCAACTAGCGGCGAAAGGCGGAGCAAGAGAAAGAGGTAGATAAGATGGGACATCCGAAGAAGAGCAAGAAGAGATATGAGAAGCCAAGAAGGCCTTGGGAGATGACGAGGATAAAGGAGGAGCGCGAGTTAGCGGAGAAGTACGGGCTGAAGAACAAGCGAGAGATCTGGAAGGCCGCAAGCCATATAAAGAAGTACCAAAGGCAGATAAGGGCGATTTTAGCTGAGATCGCAGGTATAAAGCCCACGGAGCACACGTTACGGAAGAAAGAAGCTATCCTGGCAGCATTACGAAGGAGGGGCATATTGAAAGAGAGCGAAGGTGCGAGCGGGAAAGAAGAAGACGTCTTGGCACTGACCGTCGAGGACCTCCTGGAAAGGAGGCTGCAGACACGGGTTTTTAAAAAGGGGCTGTCCAAGTCGATAAAACACGCCCGACAGCTCATTGTTCATGGCCACATTGCGGTGAATGGCAGACGGGTCACCATTCCGTCTTATATCGTGGACGTGGAGGCTGAAAAGAAGATTGGCCATTATGGAGAGCCGCCAGTTACGGTTGAGGCCAAAGTAGAAGCTGCGGAGGTAGCGGAATAAAATGGAGGAACGATGGGCGATTGCGCATATATTCTCTTCGTTTAACAACACCATCATCACGATTACCGATATGACCGGCGCGGAGACGATAGCACGGGCTTCTGGCGGTATGGTCGCAAAGGCGGACCGCGATGAGAGCTCGCCGTATACCGCGATGCAGATGGCAACGCAACTTGTGGATAAGCTACGAGAGCGAGAGATAACAGGGCTACGAGTGAAAGTAAAAGCAGCAGCGGGGCGTAAATCGCGAACGACCGCGCCCGGTGCACAGGCGGCGATAAGGGCTTTTGCGCGTGCAGGCCTGCGTATAGGTAAGATAGAGGACGTAACGCCGATACCACACGACGGCACGAAGCGCCCGGGTGGCAAGCGAGGGAGAAGAGTTTAAGCTGAGTAAGCATCAAAGTTCGGATACGTTTGACCGAACTCTTCGCTAAAACTGCTTGCTCTTTTTTGAAAAAGGTTTGAAATGGACGTGAAAATATTGGAACGCGGGGAAAAGGAAGTGCAATTCATGCTCTCGGGCGTGAAAGTGCGTTTTGCAAATGCGTTGAGAAGAGCGATGATCTCCGAAGTGTCGAAGCTCGCGATCGACGACGTGAACATCCACGAGAACACCTCGTTATTGTACGATGAGCAATTAGCACTTCGTTTAGCTTTGATCCCGCTGAAAACTGATCTTAGTGACTATGGCCCTGACGACCGAATTTCACTGACATTACAGGCGATCAGCCCGGAGCGCGAGGGGTATGCGATAGTGTATTCCCGGGAACTCATCTCCTCAGACCCCACGGTGGAAGCTGCATTTGCGAATATCCCGATAGTGAAGCTGATCTCCTCGGAGCGGGAAGTTGGTGGTATAAAATCCGTTGCACAACAGAAGATCGCGATCGAAGCGATAGCGAAGCTGGGCAGCGGGAAAGAGCATGCGAAATGGCAGCCGGTTACTGTCTGCAGCTACAAGGATATGCCGGACAAAGAGCATAAGGACGATTTACTCTTTGAAGTTGAGAGTGACGGCGCTCTGCCCGTGGATACGATAATAGAAGAAGCGGCGCGAATAATGCGAGAGAAGTGCGAGAGCGTGCTTAAGGAACTGAACGAGCTATCCTAACATTCTGAATCGTGAGTCCTCCTGCGTTAAACCAAACCCACAATCTGAGGAATTCTTGATTGATCGGTCAATTATCGAAAGATTTTTCTACTACTATGCGGACGGTAGGGACGTGAAAGCGATTATCCCGTTTAAGAAGGAAGGCGCAAAATCGCGATTGGGGCAGTTTCTAAGCGACCGCGAGCGAGCGGAACTCGCGATAATGATGCTGAAGGACGTTCTAACCGCGTTATCCAACTCGGAAATAGCCAAGATAGAGATAATTTCAACCGGCTCGTGGGATGAGATAGCAGAAGAAGTAAACGTTGCAGAGATACAAGCGAATGCCGCTCCGGCGAAGTTAACGGTAAGCGTCAGGGAGGACGCCCGCGGGCTGAACGAAACGCTTAACGATGCGATAGCGAACGAAACAGAGCCGGTGCTGATTCTCATGGCTGATCTCCCGCTCACTACGCCCGAAAGTATAAATGGCATTATCGAGCGTGAGGAGGATGTCGTGATCGTACCGGGGCGTAAAGGCGGCACGAACGCGTTATTCCTGCGGAAGCCGTACGAGTTCTTTGTCTCCTACTACGGTACGAGCTATGTAGCGCATCGGGAAACAGCGAGGCAGCGGAATTTGAGCTGTGCGGTTTATGATTCTTTCTTTATCAGTACGGATATCGACGAGGGGGAAGACCTAATAGAGTTACTGATACACGGAAACGGCTTCGCCGCGGGCTATCTACGTCGTATCGGCGTTCGTCTTCGTGTGGATAGAGATGCGAAGACACGCGCGATGGTAGAGCGGGGCGAAAAATAGAAACCTTTTAGTACTTCGCGACCCTCTCCCTCATCAAGGTGAAAAAAATGGAATTGGAAGGAATCGAGGTAGAAGATACATTCGCTGAAGCGTTTCCGATAAAGGTTGCACGTGTGTTGATAACAGGGGTGAACGAGAAATGGGCGATGGAAGCGGCGAAGGAGACAACGGGGTTCGGCACGTCGGTGATAATGTGCCCGGCAGAGGCAGGCGTGGATGTGACGGTACCAGCAGAGCAGACTCCAGATGGGAGACCTGGCGTCGCGATATTAATCTGCACCTTTGGCTACAAGGCGCTGGACGAGCAATTGCTTGCCCGGATAGGCCAGTGCGTGCTTACCTGTGCGACCGCATCGGCTTTTAACGCTCTGAAAAAGGAAGAAGCCGCGAAGGAGTTCAATACCGGCTTCAAGCTCTCATTCTTTGCTGACGGGTTTCAAACGAAGGAGGAACTTGACGGTAAGACCGTGTGGCGATTACCCGTAATGGGCGGCGAATTCGTAGTGGAGAACGACTTAGGCGCGAAGGAAGGAGTTGCCGGCGGGAATTTCTTCATACTCGCGAAGGATCAGCTATCAGCCTTAAAAGCGGCTGAGGATGCCGTTGCTGCTATCGGCACAGTAGAAGGTACTATAACGCCCTTTACCGGTGGCATTGTCGCCTCGGGCTCAAAGACAGGCTCGAACAAATACAAGTTCATGCATGCCACGGTAAACGAGAAGTACTGCCCGACGCTGAAGGACAAAATAGAAGGCTCCGAACTGCCTGCAGATGTCAACGGCGTTTTCGAGATTGTGATCGACGGCGTGAGTGAGGAAGCGGTTAAGGAGGCCATGCGTGTAGGAATACAAGCGGCAGTGAAGGCTCCGGGCGTATTGAAGATAACAGCGGGTAACTTCGGCGGCACACTGGGTAAATACCAGTTCCAGCTTAAGGACGTGTTAGGGCTCTAAAGAAGCAAAGCGGTCCAAAGCCGATCGATCGCCGATAAGAGAAAGAGAGGAATAAGCGCCCGCTCATGGGCAGAGATTCCTCTTTGTTTATTTTTTCTTGAATATCTCTATTGAATTGAATTTTGATGAATGCACAAGTGGGAACGGGAACCGAAGATATAACGGCCAAGCTCTCGGAGTTAGAAATGCGCATTGGCCACCATTTCAAGACTAAAGCGCTTCTGGAAGAAGCGATAACGGCCAGTTCGTATTCGAAAGAACACCCTGAAGCCGCGAATTATCAACGACTCGAACTCCTCGGCGACCGTGCGATCAGTCTGATATTGACGGAGAACCTTATGGCGGAAGGATCGCTCGACGAAGGTAAGATGACCTTTCTGAAGGCGGAACTGGAGAATAACCAGCGCCTGGCAGAATACGGAGAAGAGATAGGACTCAGGAAGTACATACGAGCACGGGAAGAACGCGACGAGATAAGCCCGAAGGTGGTTGCGGACGTTTTCGAGGCCATCTGTGGTGCGATCTATTTAGATAGCGGAGGCGCACAGGGGATGAAGGTGGTGGAAAAGTTCCTACGAAATTTCGACATCTTCGAGCAGTTGAAAGCTAAAATAGCAATGGCGGAAGACTTCCTCCCGATTAGAAACCAGTTTGAGAACAAGTTCAGGGAGAGAAACCGCTGCAACCCGGACATACGATTCACGTACAAATCAGAAGGCGCAGCACACCAAAAACAGTGGCGAATCGAAGCGTGCGCGATTAGAGATCCGCAAACCGGAAGATATGTCGAACTGCACGGCGTGAACAGCGATAGGTGGTTTGGCAGCAAAAAAGAGGCTGAAACGGACATCATTGACACAGCATATCGTTACATGGAAGAGCGAGGGTGGGCGTTATAATCCTTGCTACTTAGCAATGCGCATGAAGGATTGAAAGTGCGTTTTTTCTTCTTTGAGCGCAAGCCTTTTTTGAGCATAGGTTCTTGATCTTAGTGAACGAGCGATGAAAAGAGAAGAAGTCCTGATCGAGGCGTTACCGTACCTTCGTGAATTCTACGGTTCGAAAGTGGTAATAAAGATGGGCGGGCATGCGTTAGTGGACGAGAGCATTATGGACAAGATCACGCAGGATCTGGTGCTGCTGCGTTTCGTCGGGATCTGCCCCGTAGTGGTGCATGGTGGCGGGCCGGAGATAACGAGGTTGATGGAGCGGTTGGGCAAGCAGCCCAAGTTCATCGGCGGGCTGCGTATTACCGACGACGAGACGATGGAAATAGCGAGAATGGTGCTGGTCGGCAGCGTTAACGAGCGCATCGTATCACTCATCGGGAAGCATGGTGGTAAGGGCATTGGCCTGTCAGGCAACGATGGCACGTTAATCGCCGCGAAGAAGAAGCGGAAGCAGACGGTCGGCATTGCAGGCGAGGAACGCGAAGTTGATCTTGGCTGGGTTGGCGAAATCGAATCGATCAACGCGGAGATAATAACGATCACGAGCGATCAGGGTTATATTCCGGTTATATCGCCGATCGCTGTCGATAACGCAGGTAACAGTTTAAATGTCAATGCCGATTCGGTCGCCGGCGAGATCGCGTACACCATAAAGGCAAAGAAGCTGATATTGCTCACCGACGTTCCCGGCGTGCTCAAAGATCCCGCAGACATGTCTACATTGATATCGCAGGCAACGTCCGATGAGATAAAGAAGCTGATCGCGCAGAAGGTTATCGGCGAGGGAATGATCCCGAAAGTTGAGGCAAGCTTACGCGCTGCTTCCGGCGGTGTCACCGCACATATAATCGACGGTCGCGAGCCGCATTCGCTTCTGCTCGAGCTGCTAACCGATAAAGGAATCGGAACGATGATTGTTTAGTTAGGAGCGTTCGTTCCCTTTTCTTTGTTTTACACTTCAAGAGGTTTTGAGATCAATCTACGCCAGCGCATCGTGTGCCACTGCTAAATTCATCTATTTTATCGCCCAAAAACTCGATTTGGTTGTTCAACAGTCTTATTTTATGCGCCTTTATCCCGTATTCATCCTCGATCGCACCCTTGATCTTTTCCATCTCTTCGTCAGATATATTCTTGGTGTCGATGTCAGATCTCTCAAGGATTTTAGTGACACGCTCTTTGATTTGCCGTCGCAACTCTCTTCGCAGCTCTTTTGACTCGTTCTTCTTGCGCTCAAGAAACTCCTTATAATTCTCCATAAACTGCTCAAATTTTGTATCGTCTATCCTAGATTTTTTGACATAGCAGGCGTAGAACCCAAGCTCTTTTGGATATTTGCCAGCCGGTAGGGGTTCAAAGCTTACTTTTGCTTCTTCGCATATACCCTTCAGCAAAAATTTAATGTCTTCAGCACTCCACGCAACTATTCCTTCTTCCTGCTCGTAAGGCCCCTGAAAATCTGAAATTACGAGCGTCCCTTCGGGCTTCAGCGCACGGATCATATTCCTGATGACGTACGGCAAACACAAGGGATCAACCTCGTGCAGGAGCAGAACAGCGGAGATGAGGTCAAACTCTGAATCGAAATCCATCTGTGTTGCATTCATCTTTTCGATGTTCCAGTGAACGAGCTTGTGTTTTCTTGCCTGCTCTTCGGCTTTATCGAGGTAGTTGTCCACGGCATCGATGCCGTGATACCCAAAAATATCTCGTGGCCACAGTGACAGCATCAAGAACATCGAGCGCACGGCCGTATCCACAGCCCACATCAAGCCATCTGAAGGGACGCCCCTCAGCAGCAAGATCATGAAGCTTGGTTTTGAGGAACAAGAGCGTTTTTGAGTTCACGTCACTTTCGCCCTTTTCGCGCTCTTTTTGGTAGACTGATTTGAAAATGTCAGAAATTTCAGATTCAAGTTCAATTTTGTATGGAATTTCATCTCTTTTTTGTTCCTCTGATTCCTCTTTCATTTTACCTAGTTGAGCGGGGATTTTACCCCAAATAATATTGATCAAATCAATCCCTTGTACCTGGGATACTTGGATAGTCAGTTTATGTGTTTCTTCATCAAACCGAACAGCTACAACTTCGGTGAGTCTGTTTTTCATTGTTATAGCCCTAAAAACATTTATACCATCGGACAAATTTGTAACTAAAGAGCGTAAAAATCGGAAAGAAGGCGGAGGTGTGTTATTTTGTCCGAAAAAGCGAAAAGCAGTGGAAAAGGAGGAATAAGGAAGTGCCTTCCGGTGATTTTGGAGTCACTAAAAAAGGGGATGGATATCGAAGCTCTAAGGGATACTGAAGAATGCAGGCATGATACGCTCTATGCTCTCAAGGATATTCTCCACGATGCAAAGTTGATTTTCGAGGAGGAAGGCAAATGGTTCTATACTTGGGAGAAAGAGAGAGAGGAACTGTTAAAAGATTATCAAGAATTTGAAAATATGGATGAATACCTCGTAAAGCTAAATCATTCAAAAAATCTCATTGAAGAAGTGACATCAAAAAATGATCCGTATGGATGCAGTTTTGATACAGCTAAATGGCAAGAGAATGATACTTTCAAATATTTCCTTCAGCATCTCCAAACTGGCTATCCTGATATCTATGATTTTTGGAAAGAAATGGAGCTTCATTATAAAAATGTGGTAGATATTTTTTGTGAATTTTATAAAGAAATCGAAGAAATTGCATTAAAGAGAGGTTTTAAACTCATAAAATTACCTCATGACTGGATACCCCATAAAGAGGGGAAGTTTGTATATGGGTGGCGTATTAGTAATTTAAAAGAGCGAATACTTCAAATACCCTTTGGGGGTGATGATGATGTTATGCAGCCTTTGGAGAAAATTTTGAAATATTTAATAGAACCTAATGGATGCGAAGATGAATTAGGAGATTTAATAAATGATTTTTGCTGCTTAGAAGGTATGAATGATCTTTACTGGGAATTTTTAAACTGTCGTGGAGGAATAGATCTGGATCACTCTAGTTTTCTTATGAAAGTTTGGCCACTTATAATGGGAGTTAGAGAAAATGGAGAACCTCTGCGTGGTTTGTGTGATCGATGTCCTAAAGTCATAATTGGAAGAGGTCCTTAGATAACTCAAGTGGTTCGATCCAAAGTTATATCCCTAGCTGCGGAACATGAGCAAGATACGCCTCTCTGAGCTCTTCTTTGTCGATATGATCGTAGATGTCGATAGCGTCCCTTCTTCTATCTCCGCGTAACACCGTATAAGTTTTCGCTTCATATCCACCCCCTTAGATGTGTGGTGAACCTGTGCCGGGAGCAATGTGGGGAGAAGTGTTCTTCCATCTTATCTGAATCATGATTATATAAATCTGTTTCGATTGCTCACGTGTTAGCAGTAAGAAGATAACTTACCATCGCTCAACGCGTGGACTCCTCCGAGGTTGTTACCCATTCAGGTCATAGTAATTACCCAAAACCGAGGTTACTTATGGCGCTGTGCACACCTTTCAGAATGAAGTGAAAGAGAGATGACAAAATCGTCTTTAGCCTGTTCTGATCGTGGTAGTGTGCGTTTGTGTGCGTTCGTGTTAGGAGGAACGATTATTGTCCTCTTGCTAGCCGCGATGCCGGCGGTGGCAGCGGCAGAGACCGGGGACAAGTACCCGATGTTCCATTACGATCTCCAGAGGACTGGAAACGTCAGCGGGGATGCACCTATGACCAGTGACCTCCTCTGGTCTACATATCTCGGCGGCTTTGTTGGTTCCTCGCCCATCGTCGCTAATGGACACATCTATGCATCAAACTGGGAGATAGGTATGGGCAGTTATGGTCTCCATTGTCTCGATGAACGCACCGGTACCATCATGTGGAATAATTCGTTAAATGGGGGCGATGGTGGCGCATCGACTGCGGCGCTCTTTGGAGACCGGCTCGTTGTCGGATCAAAGAACGGTTACCTATATTGCATAAATGCGACCAGTGGCGAAACGCTGTGGAGTAAGAAGATAGAGCACAATCCACTGTTTTGGGGTGTCGCTTCGTCTCCCGTTGTCTATGACGATGAGGATCTTATATTTGTAACTACCTTTTCAAACAATTCCCTGAATAACGGAACGCTGCACGTATTTGACTTTAATGGAACCGAGGTATGGAGCCTTTCAACCGGGGACACGTTCTATTATACGTCACCGGCGATCGCAGATGGTAAGGTCTTCTTCGCCGGGAATTTTACCACTCATTCGCTCTTCTGTGTGGATATACCCACACACGATATTTTGTGGCGGTTCAATACAAGCACGCAAATTAAGTCCACGCCTGCGATCTGGAATAATACCGTCTTTTTCGCATCAGAGGATAGAATGTACGCGGTGAATGCACAGACTGGTGACGAGGTGTGGACTAATCCCTTTAGTTGCGTGATGTCCTCTCCGGCAGTATCGAACGGAAAGGTGTATATTGGCTCTAGTAGTAATAAATTATCTTGTTATGATGCGAGTTCAGGTTCAGAACTCTGGAATACCACGGTTAACGGTCCCATCTACTCCTCGCCAGTGGTTGCAAACAATACCGTATACTCCGGCACGAATACGGCAGACGGAACGATATATGCACTCAATGCTACGGATGGGAGCTTAAGATGGTCTTACGCGTCGAGTAATTTCATCATGTCTTCACCTGCAGTTGCAGATGGCATCTTATTCATTGGTGCAGATGATGGGCGCGTGTATGCCTTTGGCGAAAATCCCGCAATCACCACGAACATAAGAATAGAGGGTAAAAACGAGACAATCTGGTACGGAGACGTAACTTTCAGCAACTCCACGATCGTTGATACTGCCAATGTCTCACACTACTTTGATAAGCCAACCGCATTGGGAGCACTTGATACGGCATCGAAGCTCGGGGATTTCTCTTATGACGTTGAAAACCAGACAGAGGGGCTTTTATTGAGATCTATACGTGGTGAGGCTAACAATCCCGAAACGGGGGATAGGTGGCTGTACCGTGTCGATTATTACTCGCCAACGGTCGGTGCTGCTGATTTCGTAGTGGGTGTAACAGAGCCTCCATCCACGCCGCACAGAGAGATACTCTGGTACTACGGATCTGGTGCTACAGATCCACTGGATGTCACGCCCGATAAGACGAGTGTAGCTGTGGGCGAGTTCTTTAACGTAACCGTGCGCTATTACAATGACACGACGAGCGGCTGGGAACCGCTCGATAATGCCACCGTTCACGTTGGAATGGTAAATTATACCACCGGTAGTGATGGAAACGCAACACTATCGTTATCAAGTGCGGGAAGCTATACGGTGTACGCAGAGAAAGAAGGATTTGTGAGGTCACTGAAGAGGAATGTGTGCGTTTCCCTTCCCTGCATCACGGTCCGTATTGAAGGCAAGAACGAAACGATCTGGTACGGAGACGTAACCGTCAGCAACTCCACAATCGTGGACACTGCCAATGTCTCACACTACTTTGATAAACCAACCGCCTTGGGAGCACTTGATACGGCATCGAAGCTCGGCAACTTCTCGTACGAAGTTGAGGATATGGGATGGGGACTCTTGGTGACCTCGATAGGTGGAGAAGCCTAT
>DATKXZ010000090.1:0-3694 GCA_035528755.1 Desulfobacteria bacterium
TAATCCGTGGAGGAGTCATCCAGAGTCTCTATGCTCAAAACCGGATAAAGCTCCAATAAAAATCGATAGAGCCTCTTCTCGGGGGAAAGCCGAGGATCTAATCGGTCAATTATTGCCCCACTATTTTGAACTACGAGAGCCCCTTCATCTCAAAGATGCTTTATGGTTGTACTGGATTGGTCAAGAAATGACCGTTGAGACAAGTCTTCCTCTCTTTGCCGCAGCCGTTGAAGCAATAATGAACGGGTGGTTTAACTCAAAACATACGAAAAGTGGTGGAGTTTACTTGGATAAAGCTACATTAGACGAGCTATTCCAGGATGAAATGAGCAGCATTGGGGAAAAATTGGAAGGTCTAGAGTATGGTGATGAGTTAATGAAGCGTTTTAAAAACTCCAATCTCATGGGAGTAATGGATCGATTTCGTTTTTTCTTTACTGAAATAGATTTACCCGTCGATAAAAATGAGTGGGATGCTATCAAGGCACGTAATGCTGTTGCTCATGGAAGAATTCCCACTGAAGAGGACGAGTGGGAACAGATAATTCGATACACAGACACATATGAAACCCTCATCCACAAGATTATATTGAAGTTGCTAGGGTATTCAGGGAGTTATATAGACCGTTCTGTTGTAGGTTGGAAAGACAAACAATTAGTTTGAAAATTCATGGTTTAAATTTTACGATGTTGTTCCAATCATGAACAACCGCTGTACGAGAATCTTACATTGTTTAAGTTTGATTTGAAAGAGTACTCATATCCCGAACCTCAGTATCGCGGCAATCCCGCCCAGGGCATTGAGCCGCTTGCCGGGCTCGAACTCCGTGCTGAAGATCACGACCTTGCCTCGTTTCCGTTCCGCCTCCTCGAGCATGCGATCGATCTCTTCTGCTTCCTTCTCCTGTTCTGCGCCTTCGATACGCGACTTCATGAGCTTCTCGTCGCTTACCATTAAAATCTCGACAGCGCCGTACTCCAGCGCCTTCCGTACCTCGTCCTTGCCGTAGACCGCCTTCACACCTTCGTCCTTGCTTATCTCGGCCATTAACTGATCCAAGAGCGTCACCTCTTTCGTCAACCGTTCCTCATGCTTCAGCTGCTCAACCGCGCCGCGTTTCAAGACTTCCAGAAAGCCCGAGATACCGATCGAAGATGTCTGCTCGATTCGCGTTTTCTTCGCTAACTCCGCGTCACGCTCCTTCAGGAACGTGAAGAAATCGTCCTTGATAAAGCCCGGGCCCGCAATGATGAGCGCTTCTGCCTTCGTCGTTTGCATGGAGTTTTGAATGTGCTTCAGCAACTCGCCAAAGAAATCACTCTTGCCACTGCCTCCTGCTTGCTCCATACCCTTCCCGGAGCCGTACCGTAACGAGAACAGCTCATCCACACCGTACTGTCTCACAATGCCGGCTACGGCCTCGCCATCCTCTATCGTAACGACGAGCACCTCGGTGGTCGCAACCGCCTTCTCCGCCTCTCGCAACCGCTTCAACTGGTGCGCTTTCCAGGCCTTCACCACGGAAAGTTTCGTATCCGGCTCGATGTTAAACGTATGATACGCGCCCAGCTCGCTCTCCGGGCCTTCTTCAATAACGCCCTTTATCCGTAACCGGCGTGAGAACTTATGGAATTCCACGGCGTCCGTACGAATGCCCAGCCGTACGGGCTTCTTATCCACCTTGTCCGGTCGTACCTTATCCGTGGCCTCTTCTATTCTTCTATACGTCAGTGAATAGACGAGATCGCCCGCTTCGATCACGTGCTTGAGATGCCATAGATCGTCCAGCGATTCCGGCACGAGCGAAAGCTCACCCACTCGTTTCCTCTCGCCCGTTTCGGTTTCCTTCGTCTTCAGCTTTCGCTTTAAGAGTTTCATAAACAAACCTTTTCTTTTTTTAGGGGGGCTCCGCCTCACGACCTTGCAGGCCCTGTAAGGTTTTATCTTTCTTTAGAAAGAAAGTGTTTCGGACCGGACATCTTTAATCACACACAGCTTGCTTCCCTGGATTGTCTTTCTTGCCGCACCCACCGTCTTCAATTACCTACCTCATGATCCGTCGCAATACGTGGTAGAAACTCTCACGGGTGTTTATCAGGACAACCTCTATTCGATTTTTATCCTCAACAATCTGATATTCTGTATTTAGTTCCTCATAGCGGTGAGGCTCTTCTGAGAACTTCCGAAATCTCCTGTAAGCAGAAGGGGCCATAACACTTTGGTATCGTTCACCACTCATCAATTGGTAGTCCCTTCCCCTCTTCCAGTTCCTTAAGAGATTGGCGTATGCTCTTGGACGCCTCTTCATCTAAGAGAAGTGCCAGGGTCTCAAGCTCTGCGGAACTCAGCCCTTTCAATATATGTGCCAGCCGTTCGAGGTTAATTAGCTCAACTCTACCCAGCTCTTTTACCGCTGTGGACATCTTAACTGTCTTCCTATTCCTATGCTTATAATGGTATCTTCACTTGTATAATATGTTCTCTGCTTTACGTTAGACATCACGCACGATTTCTTAATGAAACCATTTGCATGGGCTTCTTTTCATCAAATTTAGTTTTTATCTACGCAACCATCTACCAAAATATACAACACCTTCAATTTAAGTAAGCAGCCCGTTCCGTTCAAACTCTTTCATAGATGTAGTGTTACAATTAAAAGTAGGATGACCACCACCACCACGCCAACACTCAAACCCTTGATCGACGAGCCGGCACTCGTCGTCGAGAACGACCATAAAGCACTGGTGATTGCCGATCTCCATTTAGGCATCGAAGCCGCCTTCAGGCAGAAAGGCATCAACATCGGCAGCCAGACGGAGAAATTGCTGGAACACGCGATCACGTGCGTAAAAGCCGCGGAGCCCGACGTGATCATTCTGCTGGGCGATGTGAAACACGCGGTGCCGCAAATCCTCTATTCTGATCGAAGAGAAGTGCCGTTCTTCTTGGCACGCCTCGCGGAGTACGCGCCGGTCTATATCGTGAAAGGGAACCATGACGGTTACATCGACAGAATACTGCTCGAAGTGGCAGAGCCAGATTGGAACCCGAAGCACGAAATAATCGTCAAAACCACCAAAGGATTCCTGTTCGATAACGTTGGCTATACGCACGGGCATTCCTGGCCGTCACAAGAATTATTTACAGCACCCCACATCCTGATCGGGCATAACCATCCGCGGATACGGCTGGTAAGCTCCGTTTCACGACATTCGAGCATGAAGCCCGTCTGGATCCGTGTGCAGTGTAATCCTGAAGCGGTAAAGGAACGCTATCCGAAGCTGAAGCCTGAGCTGACCAAAGAAAACGCGCCGTGGGTAACCATCATGCCGGCATTTAACGAGCTTTGTGGCGGTGTCGCATTTAACGCTGTAAAAGGCGAACTCTTGGGTCCGGTCGCTTCGAAACTGCTACGCGCGGAAACGATGGAAGCGTACCTGCTGGACGGTACGTATCTCGGTAAAGTACGCGATTTGAAAGAAGAGGAGACCAGCGTTTAACATTAACTGTAGAGTACGATTATTATTTCGCTTCGTATTTTTGGCTTCACCCATACCTTCTATCCTCCCTGAAAAACTGACCGAGCATCGCTTCTGGTGGCGCTCTTCGCAGGAAAGCCTCCTCGGGGGTCTCTCCATTGCTATAATCAAGTGCGCCGTGTATCCTGTTGTTATACCACGATAAAAATGCTTC
>DATKXZ010000091.1:0-6539 GCA_035528755.1 Desulfobacteria bacterium
CAGGTATGGAAAACCACCAAGCATGCAGCAGCCAATACCTACTTTCCTGACGAAGAGACGTACCGACGGGAAATCCGCCGGATACTACACCAAAAAATTTTAACCAAAATGTTCAAATACTTAACTCACTAACTATAAGTAAGCTAAGCATGCGGTTATGTAACAGGGAGACCACGTGAGCTTTGGTAGTTTTCTGCATAAAATCCTCTCTATATTCTCACAGCTGCCAGGGTTATTCTCTCATTTGCTTTCCCATTGCTACGCCATTAAACTCGATTATAACAGCATAAGAACTGCACGGGTATTATGCGCGGACTATACGGCAATATGATCGCGCGCCCGAGAACGACTCGTGGTATGCTTTTTCAATTTACCAGTTGCGGTATCATTCGTCTACTGACCCCATAACACCATAATATAACACAGCAACCATCGCAAAGATTTCTTTCTTGGTAATCGCCTGTTTAGCTCTCCGTTTGTTTTTCCTGTCCCTGCGCTTCACCAAGAGCTTTGGCGATGCCCCGTGACGACTAATTTATGGTTTCTACAGTGTCACGCGAGATTATTTATATAGATTGGAACACCTCTACATGAATATTACTGGGGTGCTCTGTAATGGGAATGGCATACCAAATTGAAATAGAAAGGGAGATAAGAAAAGAAATATCATGATGAATCCCAGTGATTCCGGAGTACAAACTAAGAAAAGGCGGGTCCTATTGATTGAGGATGATGAATCGCATGCCGAGCTTATCCGCAGAACATTTGAGGATAGCAGTTCTGTGTGGGATATTCACCTTGTTCCGTGTATCAGTGATGCTTTGCAATGGATGGCAGAGAATAAAATGCCGTATCTCGTCATTGCCGATTATCTCCTGCCAGATGGCACTGCTTTGGATCTTACAAAACGAGCGATGTGTGCCGAAGAAGTTGGCTTCCCACTCATCATTATTACCGGGGCGGGTTCCGAGCAATTGGCCGTTCACGCGCTCAAATCGGGCGTTATGGATTATATAGGGAAGAATTCTGATGAGTTACGAGAACTGCCATGGCGAGTGGAGCGTGCGACCCGCGAATGGAAGAATATCATGAAGCAGAAGCGAGTGGAAGAGGAGCTGGAGATCTATGTGCGGGAGTTGGAACGGGCAACGAACGAGTTAAAGGAGTTTACGCTTATCATGGCAAGTTATATCGAAGGTCTGGATGATGTAGGACGGGAGTGTTTTGAAGGCATCCGAAAAACAACCGGAAGGACCGCGGAGCTGACCGAAGACCCATCACGTTGAGCCATGAGGGCGGCGATTTATTGAAACTGAACAGGTTGACCTGAATGAACTGATCGAGGAGATAAACTCCGATCTCTATGTGCGAATCGAAGAGCGAGGGGGAGAAATGCTTGCAGGAGAGTTACCAACCATTTCCACGCAGCGATTCTGGATGAAAGAACTTCTCATAACCCTGATTGAGAATGGATTGTCGTCCAAGAGCGTGAAGAGGCCCAGAATAGAGATCACCTGTGACGAGCGAGAGGAGGAGTATCTGTTAAAGTGAACGAGAACAGCAATGGGTTTGACGAGAAAGATCTAGGCCGTATTTTCGCCGCCTCGGAAGAATTGAGCCCGTATGACTACACGGGAGCTAACTTGGGACTGAGTATATGCAAAAAGATAATGGATAAGTTCGGTAGCAAGATCTCGGTGGAGAGCAGACCGGGAGAGAGCACCTCGTTTTGCTTCTCTCTACCAAAGAATAATAAATAAAGGCCTGATTTGATTTGGTTTGATTCAATTTAACCTTGATACCTCTGATCGTGCGTGCCGTCAGAGCGGAACTAGAGTGGTTAGAATAAGGAGAATCAAATTACCGTAGAAGAGCGTAATAAAGAAACCAGCAGTGATAAAGAGCATATAGGGTAATCCCGGGGTAACCCAGACGTCTTCACCGATCTTTCCTTGCAAATGATACTTCTTTAACTGTTCGAGCACCTCATCATCTATCTCGATACCACCGATGATAAAGTTCCTTTTTATCGTGCCGCCGTCCGCTTCTCCTTCTTCATCATACGAATGGAGCAATCGTAGAAGAATCTTATACTTTGGTTTCGTAAGCGCTTCAATGTTCATTTTATAGCCGATTAATGCTAAACCTCGGTTATCTCTGAACTCTTTGGAATCTAAATTCGACAAGTTAAGAAAGAACATGGAAGGAAGGAGAATAACCAGAAGAAAGCCGGAGATTATGGCGCCATTGAAGAGCGTGGTGATGGCGAATGGGAGGGGGTCAACTATCAGAGAAGCGTTAAGAGGATGCATCGGGATGAGAATGGCGATACCTATAAGTGCCTTTGCGTCCGCACCGCCAAAGAGGCCAAAATAGAAGAACAGATAGGCAAGCAAAAAAGTGAGGCCAATCGAGAAATTGAGACGAAGAAGGGATGGCGAGAACAGTAAAACGGAGGGGAAGAAAGAAGAAAGAAGTGGATATGGAACGGATAAAAGAATTTTGTGAGAAAGAATCATCATTAACCGAAGGTATGGAATGCCATCTAAAAAAACGTTGTAGAGGGCAAGTGGTATGCCAGCACCTATCATAAAAAGCCACACTTCATTCGCTACACTCCTGCTCTTGAGGTCGGAATAGCATGCGTACAGCAGAATGAGCGAGCCGACGACTACGCTGAATATACCTGTTTGGATCATACGATCGGCGTAAGCGATATAGCAGGAAAGCCTCTTTGAGCGGGTGGTTCCATCTCCATAGCATAAATTTCTGTTCGTGGCATCTCACCAAAGAAGCACGGTATGCCTGAAATAAATTTCGTTTTTATCTGCGTTGAGGCAACAGAACTTAATTCCTTCCCTTTACCGCCTTCTTCCCCTCCGAAGCACAGTGCCACACAGCTCTGATCCTCGATAGAGGCGAGTACTTCCTTCACCGCGGTATCAACATCCTCCATCTCTGCCAAGTTAAGAAGGACGACATCTTTTTCACCTTTTATCCGCGCTTTGAGATTCTGTATATCCTCTACGACTGCTATATTCTCTTTGTACTCTGCTTTTACGTACGGAATAATTCTGTGTATGAATTCCTTCTGCTTTGTTGACGTGAGAATGAGGTGCCTTCCAAGATTGAGGGCATTTATCGAGAGTGCTCGTGCCAAAATGTCATACGTTATGTAATCGCCTTCAAAGAGATTACAACTACCGTAGCCGTTTATTACCTGATCTAAGTCCTTCAAACCCGTTGAAATCATCAGCTCACCGGGGTCAGGAAGCGGATCTGATAAGGAGGGATTCTCGCTTTCCAATGCCATACCCTTAAACTCCGTGAACGCTTTGAACATGCCATTGTCAAGAGAGAAGAGGCAAACGGGATTGGATATCTGGCACCCCCGCAGTTTTTGCATGATCATCCGTCTCAAGCGGCGCTCAGAGTACAGATCGCTTTCCACAAGAATAACGCCGTCAACAAGATAGTCGAGAGCGGCTTGTCCGGTATATTCAACGAGTAGAATAATCTTTGTCTTGGTCTTCCGGGAGAAATCACACAGGTTATGCTCTAATTTCTCGCGCTCCCTCTGCTCGTAATACCCGGTATAAGAAGCGACAGCATCCCACGAATCGATGATAACGATGGGCTTGGTCATCTTTTCAGTCCGTATATAAACGGCCTTAAGGAAATCAGGGACATGCGTATATTTGAGTGGCTTGATCGTAATTGTCTGCGTTCTTGTCGCACGCTCACGTTCGGATTGCGTGGCATCTAAAATGTTATCCGCAGCGATTTCGTCCTTTATCCATGGGTGTTGCTGATACAGCGTCTCAGGATCAACCCGCGTGGAGAGATACGCACCATTCCCCTTTAACGTGCTCAACAAGGTAAGTGCAAAGGCGGTCTTGCCAGTTCCGGGCATGCCCTTTATTAACAGAGTTTGCCCGTAATCGCCCTCGAAGAACGTCCTTATCTCATCAGGGATCCCTGAATACTCTTCTACCATTTGCTCTAAGAATAAGTCGTCGTTTTATAATATATAACTTCCGCATCGTTTATAACTATCCTCACCTATCCGATACAACAGCACGTATGAAATTAAAAGCGGTGTTAAAGGGAGTAGTAGACGAAAAAACGCTGAGTAAGCTGGTGAAATCGTACGACCTCATCGGCGATATAATAGTCATACGGATTCCGCCCGACGTGTATTCACAACGGGAGGTGATCTGGGGCGAGGAACGCCTGGAGACCACGTACAAAGAGCACGGCTGCAGCTTCAAAGCGAACCTTAAGCACGTCTTCCTAACACCTCGGTTCTCTCATGAGCGAATGCGCATTGCGAAACACGTCATGCCGGGCGAAACAATAATCAACATGTTTGCGGGTGTCGGCTGCTTCTCCATTCTCATAGCGAAGCTAAAGCCCCAAACGAAGATTTATTTCATCGATGTGAACCCGTACGCGTATGAATACATGAAGGAGAACGTGGCATTGAACAAGGTAGAAGAGCAGGTGATACCCCTTCTTGGCGATGCGCGAGAAGAAACGGAGAAGTTACGGGGCGTTGCAGACCGGGTGCTCATGCCGCTGCCGGAACAGGCGCATGCGTTCCTGCCTTCTGCGGTACGAGCGCTAGATTTGGAAAAGGAGGGGTCAGGAGAAAGAGCAGAAACAGGAGCAGACAGTATGATCCATTACTACGCGGTTTCCACAGGGCTGAAAGAGGCGGCTTTATTTTCCGTTCCGTTTAAACGAGCGCAGGATAGTATCGCTTCTGCGTTCGGGGGCTCGATACGAATAGAACTGGAAGAGAAGAGGATTGTGCGTTCGGTTGCGCCGCGAATGTATCATGTGGCATTGGATTTGCGCTGCGCCCGCGCGTTGGGCTGAACCGAGCGGAAGCGATAGCCCTGCTTTCGGATAGTCGTGCTACAAATCGGCTCGTAACTTCTTAATCAAAGCACAAAGTATATGCGAAACAAAGTCCTTTCAACTCTTGTTGACGCAGAGGTGTGGTATGCAGACGGGAGAACTCACGCTTTCCGGAACCGTAGTGGCGGGCGATGATTTTGAAGCGATAGACGGGTATCTCGTCATCGAGAACGGCGCAATAAAAGAGCTTGGCGAGGGAAAAGTAGAAGCATCGATAGAAGGCGTTATCATTCCCGCGTTCGTCAATGCCCATACGCACATCGGCGATTCCATAGCGAAAGAGCCGGATTCGATGCCGCTCGAGCATTTGGTAGGTCCAGGGGGCTTCAAGCATCGAATCTTAGCGGAAACGCCTCATGAAACGCTTGTCTCCGCGATGCGCGATACCGTTGAGGATATGGTTGCCACGGGGACGCAGCTGTTCGCGGATTTCCGAGAAGGTGGCGTTTTGGGAGTGAACGCGTTGAAAGAAGCTTTTGACCTGGCAGAAGGACAAAATAAGCTACGCACGAAGCTATTTGGCAGACCTGCTCGTGGACTGGAAACTGAAGATACTAACGAGATTTTTGAATCAGTTGATGGAATCGGCATGAGCAGTGTCGCTGACTATCCTTTGGGAGACTTGAAAGCGTTAGCCGCCGAGACGAAACGCCGGAAGAAGATGCTTGCACTCCACGCGGGTGAACGGAACGCCGAGGATATAACGGATGCGATAGAACTGGAGCCTGATTTCCTTGTGCATCTTCTCAACGCTTCGCCGCACGACTTCCGCGCAATGCATGATAAGGACATCGGCGCCGTGGTGTGCGTTCGGTCCAATTTAGTGACCGGTTCAGGATTGCCGCCACTACCGCAGATGCTCGCGGCAGGCTTAACCGTAGGTGCCGGTACCGATAACGTCATGCTCAATTCGCCTGATCTGTTGAGTGAGATGGAATTCATTTCGAAGCTTTTTCAGATCGACGAACGCGAGGTGCTGAAGCTGTGCACGCTCAATGCTGCGAAGGTACTGAAGGAAGCAGAATCGGTAGGCTCGATAGAAGCAGGCAAAAGTGCGAATCTCGTGGTTATAAGGACCGATACACCGAATATGCGATACGTGAAGGATCCAATAAAGGGCGTGGTGCGAAGAGCGACACGGAACGACATCGCAGCGGTGCTCTACGAAGGGCGGATTGTAAGCGGTTATCGGACTGAGGACTGATGAGAGAGTATGACGTTATAGTAATAGGAGCAGGCCCTGCGGGTGCAACAGCAGCGGCGATAGTAGCCGACAGTGATATTCACACCTTGTTAATAGAGAAGGAGAAACTTCCGAGACCGAAGATTTGTGGTGGAGCGGTTTCTCAACGAGCTCTATCGCTCTTAGAGATGGCTGATATACGATTGCCCGAACTAAAGACGTTCAAAAAGTGCACGTCTATGCAACTGGGCTCGTTTGACTTTGATTCGATTGAACAGTTAGCAAATATAAAATGGGTGCATTACGCGTTTCTTATAGTTAGGTATACCCAATCCGCCCCATATATTGGAGGAACAAATTCTGAAAAGTTCCGTTGTACTTAGCACATCTTAAAGCGAGCATCTGATTTGCCTTTTCGACATACCACCATGCA
>DATKXZ010000092.1:0-12527 GCA_035528755.1 Desulfobacteria bacterium
GTTTCGCCCTCCTCTCGTGGGTCAAACGTTTCTCTAAAAAATCAACTGAGACGTCCGGCAAAAAATCCTCCCCCCTTGGTAGATTCCAGGTCATGATATGAGATTAATTATAAGTTCAAAAATAAAAATCACCTACTATAGATAGAAATACGACAACAAGGCTGCGTGAGAGTATAGGAATGATCTGAAGCACCAATGAGCAGATTGTAGGATCAATACCAGAGATGTAGCGATTATGCGTTATGTACGCGGAACGATTTGTTAGCGGCATTTCACCCAAGCCGGGCGGCCTCTGCGGCGACGTGGCCAGCCAGTGCCGTAACGAACGTATTGAGGCCTGTCATCGCCGACATCTCCGAAAACGTCCCAGTCTTGGAAGCGCTGCGCGGCGACGTGATGAGGGCAGCGGTTGTGTAAAGCTGCTCCTGCACCAGTTTCTGACACAGCAGTTCATACCGCTTGAGGTACGACGCGCCATTGAACTCCTCAAAAACCGGGAAGTGCGGTGACGCATCCCTGACCGGCGATCTGGACTTCGGGGCATCCTCGACCATAATCAGCCAGCCAACAAATGGGCGCGGCTGCTTGCCGAACGCCTCTTCACGATAAGCTGTCCAAAGGTCATGTGCGGTGCCGATAGCTTCTTCGGTGCGGTTGTTGAAGTTGTTACCAAAGGATGGGCCAACTTGACTCTTCAACTCGATGGCCGCTATTAGTTCGCCCTTGTGAATCACCAAAAGATCCCAGAGCTTAGTTGGGCGGAAGTATCCTGGAAGCGTCAGCACTGCCCGTTTCTGGTGAATCTGGGCATGCGTCAATCCATTGGCTCGCACAATATCGAGTATCAACGCTATGAAGCCGTCCATGTTTTTGCCGCTTGTCACGCCTGCGCGCTCGCCTTGGTCGGCTTTTCCTGACTCAATTTGCTTCTGTTTTGCTGCTTCCCGGTTCCCCCAAAAAGCCTTTACAGCCTCATGGGCCTTGCGTTCGTAATCGACAAGATCAAGGGCCATTTATTCTCCATTGCCTCCAAGAGCAGATCGTTCTTCGGGGCTCAGGTTATACAGCTTGAACACTGCGCGGTTGCATGCCTGCAAATCCAGCTTCGTGGCTGCTTCAGCCAGTTCCGCCCGCAGCGCCTTGGGCACATCCGCCCAGAGCGGGATACGGATGCGACGCAGGTACTGCGCCTGGAATCGGAGGAATTCCCCGCGCATCTTGGTTGAGTAGGTCGCCACGAAGAGGCGGGTGACGGCCGAGAGCATTACAGCCTGCAATGCTCGCAAGTCCCATACTTCGGACGTGACATAGTAAAGGTTGTGGTGCGGATAGAGGTCCCCGCCCTCGAAAACGATGTGGGCCTCACCCTTGATGTCAGGGATCAAAAGCTTCGGCCTCTTCGCAAGCGCAGGGGTGATCCGGTCAATCGTGCGATACCAGTTGGCCGGTGACTTCTGCGCACAGTGACGACCTGCAATGACCTCCTGACGCGCCTCCAAGTAGCGGCGCAGACGGGGGTAATCCTTCAGATCGACAAGGCCGCTACCCTCGGCAAACGGATTGATGACACCTAGTCCCCGCCATTGTACCTCGCCGGACATGATGTCTCGGGTTGTCACCAGCGGCAGCTTGCGATCTGGCTCGACATCAAGGGCATCAAAGTCGCCGATGAATGCCTTGTCTGCGCCCGTTGCCACGCCAATACCGACCTTGCAGCCCGCCTCTTCCAAGCTCGGAAGCTGCTGCTCAAGCCGCCGAATCAGCGCCATTTGATCTGACGATTCGAGCAACCACGGTTCTGAGCCATTGGTGACCCGAGCCAATTCGCGAACCTGCCCCGCCTCCTTTGGCAAGAGCATCGCACGCAGCGCGTCGGCCAGTGTCGCCAGCGTGGCCCGGTCGATGGCTGGGCGATGGGCAATGCGAGTCGCGCCGGGCGTTTCCCTGCTGATGATAGTGATGGCCGGATAGGCGATCACATCGGAATGGAACGCCGGGGTATCCACCATATCGACATAGATTTTCAGGTGGAACTGCTCGGCAATGAGGCTGCGCAGCGGCCCGCCATAGCGGTTCTTCATCCAGCGATCCGCGCAGATGAAGCCCAAGCTGCCACCCTGCGCGAGCACTGACAGCGACCGTTCGATGAACGGGATATAGAGGTCAGCCCGGTCGTACATCGTCTGATAGCGGCTCCGGTACTCTGCCAACAGAGGTCGAGGAATCAACTCTTGGCGTACATAGGGCGGATTGCCGACCACGAAGTCGAATTGACCATCCAGCGGAGCCAGCAGGAAGTCGCCTTGGGAAAGCCAGCGATCCGCAAGGGATGTTGCCGCTTTTACGGCCAGACCTTCCTGCTTGAGCAGGGCGACCACTGCCGTACGGGTTGAATGGAACGTCTCGCGGTGCAGCTCTACAGCCCTGATTGCATCGCCCAGATCATCCAACGCAGACCCTGCGTCCTTCGCGGTTCGCCATGCCTTCAGCAACCTGCCCACGATGGGCAACAGGAAGTCACCGCCGCCGAATGACGGCTCCAAGACCTGACTCTTATATAAAGGCTTGTCCTCGGTGTATCCGACCAAGTCGAGAATGAAGTCAACAACTTCAGCTCGGGTAAATATTGCACCGCGAGATTCTGTTCCTGCTGCGGAGGATAATTTCTCAATCGCGGCAGCCACCTTGGGGGAATGAGAGCTACTCAACTCGCCATACAAATCAAAATTTCGCTGCCTAGATACCAAGTTCATGCTCCTTTCTGATCTGTGCTGAATGCTCGACAAGCCGCTAACATTGCTTTTTATATTTATTCTATTATTTCCTACATTGTATAAAGAGTTATAGTGTTATTATTATTCTATATTCACAATTATTTCATTTATATCTAAATTATTCTAGATAGCGCTATAAGCCAGCTACGTCTTTTATTCGATAGAACACGTGGTTATCTTTCTTTAGTGCCGACGCTCCTGCATACATTGCAACCATGTTCGACAGTGCTCCTTCCTAAATAAGATAACGTCGGAATTGAGCGGCTGCAAGGGCATGTGCAAAGCAGCACTTAGCGGCCAGTTTCATTGATGGAATTATTAGCCAAATATCTGTTTCTTTGGAGATTTTGAATGGAGCTCTAGAAGCCGTGAATATGCAGCCAAGAGAAGAGAACCCTCACCATAACAAGGGTCCAAAACTGTAGAATTTGAAGAAGGTATAGCTAAATCGGCAACAAAATTGGCTACTTCTGGTGGAGTATAAAATACCCCGTTGGTTCGCTCACTGTTCATTTACCCTCACTGTATATCCATTCATGAAGCGTTTGTCTTCCTGCTGTTTGGCTTTGGCTTATAAATCCTACTAGTTTTTCCCAATATTTCTCCCAATATAAATGTTGACTTTTGAATACTAGTCCTTTCCAATACGGTTCCTGTGTCCATTTTGCTAAAGGGGTCTGAAATTCTCTTATGAATAAATCAAATAAAAGGACCAGATCCATAGGGGGATAATGAAAGCGAGGATTTTCCAAGAAGGGTTCAAGACAATAATGACAGCCCATATATTGATCGTTTTGAGGAATTTTGCCACCATATTGGAAGTGTGAATCCGGTTTATCCGTTTCTTCAGGCTGAAAATCGAAGTGAAAACATCGAACAATCCTTTTTTGGTTCCTACACTGATTCAGACAGCATGATGGGGCATTTAAACATTGTTCAGGCGATACTTCCGTATAACTACTTGGTAAGTTATCCCGATCACTCGTAAAGGTTATGCATATTTGGAGAGAGGCCCATGAAATTTTCTCTCTCCTTCCTTGAATTATGCCACCGATTAGGAGGGAAGGGTGGTGTAATTCTAATTCTCTGTTTAAAATGGGAATCTCTAACGGTTGAATATCAACAGCCCAGTCATCACCAAGGGCTCCCTTCAGCTTTGAAAAGGCTCGGGATACAAATTTGAATTGATCGGAAGGAAGGCTAGCAAAATCAGAATTTTCACTAATGAACTTAAGTGTATTCAATAGATGGCTTTTCTGTTGCATCTCCTCATTTCTAGCTCTTGGCATTGAAAACAACCCTTTCAAGACGAATTTGGAACTTCAAAGCCTCTAGGTTCATCAAAGAATAGTTCTCTCCTCATATCTGGGTGTAGCTCACTGCATCTGTAATGTACTGGTTTTAAATCTCCAGAATCTTTCGAATTCACCCCCACGGTTTCAGGGTGGGATCCACCACAAACAACACACTTGGTCTGCTCTTCTTCAGGAATTTCATATACCTCCGGAGCTAATTCCCAAGGATTTGTTTTTTTACTCTCTTGTGCCTTCGGGTGCGAAAATAGAATAGAATTGAGTTCTGATACCCACCACAATTGGGGAGCAGTTTTCGCAAAAATACCCGAATATTTTGCATCGTCAAATTCAGAAGAGATTTTTTCAAAAGATTCAACACTCAACCCTAAATAAGTTGCAGCATGTAATTCATCATAAAGAAAGCCAGGTACGCTAAGCAGAATTTCTCTTGTCCAACGAGTGAAGGCCATTGTATTCCCTTCTGGATGTTCAGTAGCCTTTGAATCTGATAAGCCTTTTCGTAACTCCGTAGGGACAATAAGTCTTAATCTCTCTCTGACATCTTCCGGGGCTTTCAACAGGTTGAAGAGTGCGGTTAAATCTAATCTTGAAGCTTCTCTAAGCGCTCTGTAATCTATTGCATCGTAGTAAAGTATATCGTGGCCTTCCCTCTGAATCTCCTTGAATGCGAGAACTCTGTCAAAACTTTCTTTTGCTGCGTGTGCTTCGGAAATAAATATGCCATTTTTTACCTCGCCTTTTTGACTAACTACATATATGGGACGCTCAGGGTCAATTTCGCGGAGCATTCCGGCAACAGTAAGGCCACGTCGTTCAAATTTCCTTTTTTCTTTGCTCTCGACTTGATCAAGAAAGTAATCGACGAGGAATAAATCAGGAATGCCCCTGCCACCTTTCATTTCAGATAAATATTCTGGTAAATCACTTGGATGAACTATTTTGACCGAGAGTCCCTTTCTAGCATATTCAAGATACTTAGCGTCTTCTGAATGATCCTCCATTTCATCATCTATCCAGATGATCTCAACTTTTTGGTCTAATTTCATGGAAGCACCACCTCTACACAAGTTTTCCAAGGAGATTCTACATCAACAAAATGTACTTTGCCCTCATATGTTTCAGTGATACCTCTAACAATATTCAATCCAAGACCGCTCCCACGACCTAGCGGTGCAAGGTCTTCATCTTGGATTCTTTCTTGCAATCTTTTATATAGGCGACCATCGGGATCCGCTGTCAACGGCTGAAACACCTCCTCTCGAAACTCTTCTGGGAGGCCCAAACCGTCATCGAATACTCTTATGAAGGTTTTTCCACTTTCTTTTCGTCCTCGAATTAGTATGTTTTTACCAAGGCCAGCAATTGTAGCCTTTATTGCATTGGACACAAGATTTACAATGATGGAGAAAAATTCAGCATCGAGCATAGGTCCCGTCCGCAAGGTTTCTGGAACATCTATTTCAGGTTTATTGAGGTTATAATGCTCGATCAGATATTCGAAACAATCGGCGACTTCATTACAGGTATTTCCGACAGAGATTTCCTTTCGGTCTGTGTCTTGGGCCTTTTGGGCCATAATTCCAAACAATCTGATTTGCTTATCAAATCTGTCTCGGGTATCACGAAGAGATTGCGCAAAGTTACTAAATTCACCCCTTTCATTTACGGGGATTTCTTCGATGATGCGATCCAACGTGTTTGCGTGAGTATCAAGTTTTGCTATAATGCCTTTGATTTCGTGGGTGAAAACGAACATTAAAGCACCTGTTGATGCAACTGCTCTAAGTATACCTAAATGTGTTTCTGCTAAGCTAAAAGAGCGCTGAATAACTCTGGAAGCAGCTCCTACTCTCTCCAAGGATTCTTTCCTTTCATCCTCTGATAAAGTCCCATGTGCCCTACTTGCTTCTAAAGATAGTATACTAACTGCTTCTTCAACCAAAGGAGTTGCAATACTTTTCAATTTAGATTTTTCCTCTTTTATTGCACCAATTTTCCCTCGTAAATCCTTTTCAGCCTCCCTGAGAGCTTCGGATTCATGTAAGATGAGAAAGTTATTATAATGCAACACCATCCACTGCAAAGATAATCGGATAACTTCAATCAAGTTATCGGTTGCTTCGTTTTCAACAAAACCCATCCGATCTAATTTTACTTGGAGAGGCATTTTTGGTATTGATGAGATGTTTATTATTCCTATCAAATTTTGGTTACGTGGATGATTTAACATTGCTCTTGAAGAATCGACGCCTAATTCAGAAGCTACAGAATCAAGAATACGGTCTGCAAGGCCCCATCTTCGAGCAACGTCTTGATCTATACCGAGCCAATCGTTTTTAGGATCGCCGTAAGGATATACTCTGAAACCGTCAAGATAAACCCTAACACCCCCTTGCTCTATCATCACACTTTTAGCTAGCCCTTTTGTTATGGTAGTGGTGTCCCGATAATATTCCCTTTTTATTGGAACCCAAGCGATTTCAAATTGTACCACATCCCCTAAAATCTCGAACTTTTGGGGAAGTTCATAGCGCCGAGTCCCAATTTTCTTTGCTTCAAGTTTTAAGTCAACAATGCCATCCTTCTCTATGGCCCCTTCTAGTTTACCCCATCCTGCATCCATAAACTGATCCACCAGAACTCCCGCCCCTTTGGAGAACTCTGGAGCGTCAAAGACAGCCTCAAATCCTGGATCCTCGTTGAAGCTCTCACGCCGAATCCCCTTAACAATTGAAAGTGTCAAAATTTGACGTCTTAGAAGATTAAATTCCTGCTCTGTCCAACTATCATTAAGATCTATTAGTTTTAAGGTCAGGCCTGGTTTTCCTTCTCGCAACTTCTTTCTTTCAAATTTGCAAGGTATTTCAGTAAGGGTCGTTCCAGGTTTAAAATCTTCTTCCCAATCGAACTTTACTTTTGTCCATTCATATTCTTTTGACCCACTGATTTCAGCAATAGTCTCTAATATTAGTTTTTTAGCAATTCTACGGCAGGAGAATCGTCCTATACCCTTGCTCCCTGATTTTTTCCTGCCGTAAAGAGGAGATATGGGCTCTCGGAGTTTTATCGGTGTAGCAACTCTCATCCAGTAATCCTTAACCTCTTTAAAGGTCATTCCATACCCGTTATCAATTAAATGAATCTCGCCCTTACCCCACCCCAAATTTATGAAACGAATGGTTATTTGCGTTGCATCGGCATCATAAGCATTCTTAACCAGCTCGGCTAGGGCGATGTAATTCCGGGTGACTAGACGTTCTCCTAGCTCTCCAAGCAGTGCGCTATCTACAGTGAATTCTAATTTTTCTTCAGCCATGGTTGGTCCCCCTTTTGATGCCACGTAAACTTGATCTTAGTATATCAGGACGATGTTTTTAATTCCACTTTAAACTTTCGCTTTATTCCTATACGCACTCATCTACCCCCTTCCACATACCGCTTCATCTTAATCTTATCAACAAAGGCAGGTTCACTCCCATTGATGCTCTTAAAAGAACTTTTTTGAGGCAGGATAAGCTCACCTCCCCCTCGGCACCAATACTTCAGCTCTCGCTTGCCCTTTAAGAAGAAGCGCGATTACCCCAGCCAGCGCATCAGGCCCGTCGTCGTGCGCGGCTAACGGGAAATGGACGAGCTGCTCGATGAGGAGCGGATAGTCCTGGTTCCAGGTGGTAAGGAACAGGAGCTGCCCGTTGGAGAAATAGGGCTCGAGCGCTTCGATCCGTGCGTACTTCTGCGTCTATGCCGGTCTTCTCCTCACCACGCAGCGATAATCATCTATTTTCGCGACAAAACTCCAATCCCTGCTCAGATAGCTTTCTAACTTCTCAACTGGAATTACTTTTTCCTGTGTTTTAACCTCCGGTACGAGCTGCGCTCTCTTCCATTCCATCGCCTCTTTGATAAGCGTTACCTGCTCTTCCTGCGGCAGCAAACGCCATAATACCTCTTTACCCTCGCCGTATTTCGCCTTTATATACTGCCCGATAATCTTCTCCGGATCATCGCTTATGCCCGCAGATGCCGCTCTCACCGAGGCTAACAGGATATCTGTAAGCTTCGTCTCCATCGGGCTCCGTGCGAAGTTTAATTTTGCGTATTCCGCACGGTGATATTCAACCTTCTCCTTATCATAATAGACGTCCTGAGAACCAGGAAGGATATGGCCAAACAGAAACTGCTGCGTGCTCATATCCATGCGCCCTCCATCGACTGTCGGTTCTCTCAGCACCGATTCAAACGCTTTTCTCAAGCAGTGCGCCGAGATATGCTCCCACTGCTCTATCCCTGCGCGTCGTGCCGCGGTTTTGATTATCTTATTCACCGTTTGTGGTGCTGGTCTATGCAACATGCGCTCCGCTTTCTTCCAGAGCGTCCAGTCAGAGCAAAACAGAGGTTCTTCTGGTTTAATTTCCACGAACTTCTCTTTTCGTTCTCGTAAGAAGGCATTCAATACTTGAGCGGCTTCTGCACAGATAAAGGTGCAATAAGGGATGTTCCCCTTGCAAGCATCAGGCACTCGTTCTTTCATCTCGGGATACACCGGGATTTTGATGATCTCCTTCCCGTTCTCCACATCATCTCGCACGTCTTCGTAGTTCAGTGCGCAGAGTGTGCTGATTCGTAATCCAGAACTAAAGAGTGAAAGGAGTAATGCTCTATTTCGTGCACTACCGGCACCATCGGCGATTCGATACAGCTCGTCCTTAGTCGGGATATACTCGATCTTCTTCCGGTAGCGTGCCGGCAAGAAATACGGCTGCACTTTCAAGCCTTCGTATTCGTTCGCCCTGAAGAAGCTCTGGAGCCGCCGGATGATACTGTTCAGGTACGCTTTACTATAATCCTGCTCGCCAAGCTCATCAACGAAATCCATAATAAGCCCGTTCACCTGTTTCGGCGGAAGCGCCACCAGCTGGTCGGGATCGTATCCTGTATGCTTGCAGAACCGGTAAAGGATCCTCAGATAAACGCTCCTCGTGCTCGTGCTCTGCGTGTAACGTCTGAGATGGCGGAGCAGATTCTGTACGGCGTTATAGTCAGATTTCCAGGCCTTCACACCTTCGCGGTCCTTGATTCCGAAGTAGATCTCCCATGCACGGAGTTGTCGCGGCTCGCGCAGCTCAAACTTACCAAACACCTTAGGCGTTTCACTAGCCATTTTTAAATCACAAAAATACTAAGGCATCCGCTCATATAAAACTTACCTTTTCTGATGGATTCATCCGCTACAGCGAACGGACCCGGCGGGATTCGAACCCGCGATCCCCGGCTTAGAAGGCCGGTGCTTTATCCTAGCTAAGCCACGGGCCCATGTCATTCATATCTTCTCTTTCTCCTGCTCGCTCTTTCTTCGCTTGCTATACCCTATATACAGCTACAACTAAAAGAAAAGAGAAGTTTTATCAGAAGAAAAAAGGTGAAACTTAAAACAGAGAGGTTAAGAAAGATGCCGATGCCACCATCAGAGATAACGCCAATGATGCAGCAGTATTACGAGATAAAGCAGAAATACCGCGACGCCATCGTGCTGTTCCGTGTCGGCGATTTTTATGAGACGTTCGGTGAAGATGCGAAGGTGGCGTCAAAGGAATTGAACATTGCGTTAACCGCTACGGGCAGGGGCAAAGGTGCAGCGCGGAAAACGCCAATGGCCGGCGTGCCGTACCATGCTGTAACCCCGTACATCAAGCAGCTCATCAAAAAGGGCTACAAGGTGGCGATCTGCGAGCAGATAGAGGATAAAGAGGGCAAGAATATAGAACGGCGAGAGGTCGTGCGGCTCATTACGCCCGGCACGATACTTGAAGACAGCTTTCTCGAAGAGCGGGTCAGCAATTATCTGACGTGCGTGAATCTCATGGATGGCAAGGTAGGCGTTGCCATCGTGGACGTGTCAACCGGCGAGTTCTCACTGACCGAACTGGAAGACGACGCGACGCACGCTTCGTTATTAAACGAAATCGAGCGCGTGCGGCCTGCAGAAATGATACTGCCCGATTCGCTTGAGTTCGCACTTGAGCAGGATGTCTGCACCATTTCCCGCTATGACGATTACTATTTTGATTATAAAACCGCGTTTACGACGTTGATAAACCATTTCGGCGTTATCTCGCTCGACGGCTTTGGCTGCAGCGAGTTAAAAGCAGGAATAACCGCCGCGGGCGCCGTGATCTCGTATCTCCGTGATACACAAAAGAAGGTGCTGTCTCACATCAAACCGCTTAAAACCTTTTTCGTCTCCGATTACCTCGTGCTGGACAGCGTCACCGTGCGAAACCTTGAACTCTTCAGTAATATCCGGGACGGCACACCGCGAGGCACGCTTATCAGCGTGCTGGACAAAACGCTTACCGGCATGGGCTCGCGACTTCTGAAGAAGAACGTGCAGTTTCCCTTGCTCGATACGGCCGAGATAAAAAGGAGGCAGGAAGCGGTACAGGAGTTTTACGCGGATATACTCCTACGGGAATCGGTAAAAGCCGTCTTCAAGGAGATTTACGATATCGAACGGATAATAAGCCGGGTTTCTTACGGTAACGCGAATGCTCGCGACTTGATTTCGCTCAAACGTTCGTTACTGCAGCTGAACGAGTTGCGCGAGCTATTAAAGAAATCCCGGTCGGAAACGGTAAAGAACGCACGTAAAGCGCTAAAATCACCTGCATTCTCTGAGGTCGCGGATTTAATAGAGCGCGGAATCTTGGAAGAGCCGCCGATAACGGTAAAGGAAGGCGGCTTGATAAAGAAGGGCTTCAATGCCGAGCTGGACGAGTTGAGAACGATAAAGCACGAGGGCCGGAGATGGTTAGCGGAATTCGAGGAGCGGGAGAAGGCAAATACAGGGATAAAATCGCTCAAAGTTGGCTATAACAAGGTCTTCGGGTATTATGTTGAAGTGCGGAAGACCTGGGTGGAACAGGTGCCCGATTCGTACATAAGGAAACAGACGTTGACGGGTGCGGAGCGATACATAACGGAGGATCTGAAGGAGTACGAAGCGAAGGCGTTAAGCGCGGAGGAGCGGATAAAGGAGCTGGAGTACGAGCTGTTCGAGCAGCTAAGGAAAGCCGTTGCGAAACGTTCGAAGGAGATTCAAGACGCTGCGAATTCCATTGCCGACCTGGACGTCCTTCTGGCGTTTGCGGACGCTGCGGCCGAGAAGGGCTATTGCTGCCCGGAGGTGGACGACGGTGACGAGATTGTTATAACAGCAGGCAGGCACCCGGTCGTGGAGAAGGAGGTGAAGGACGGATTCGTGCCGAACGATATCCGAATCGGAAAGAATAATCGGTTAATGATTATTACAGGACCGAATATGAGCGGTAAGTCCACGTTCATGCGTCAGACTGCTTTAATCGTGCTGATGGCACAGCTTGGCTCGTTCGTGCCTGCAACTGCGGCGAAGATCGGCGTTGTCGATCGAATTTTTACGCGTGTGGGTGCGTACGACGACCTCTCTATGGGTCAGAGTTCGTTCATGGTAGAGATGAGCGAAACGGCGAATATCCTGAACAACGCGACCGAGCGAAGCCTGGTAATTCTTGACGAGATCGGACGAGGCACCAGCACGGTGGACGGCGTGAGTATCGCATGGGCGGTCGGCGAATACCTCCACGAACAAATAAAAGCGAAAACGTTGTTTGCCACGCACTTCTACGAGCTCACGGAACTCGCTGATCTGCTTGATAGCGCGAAATGCTACAATGTCTCAATCAAAGAAGTTGCCGATGAGGTGTTCTTTATACGGAAGGTCGTGGAAGGCCGAGGCTCAAAGAGCTATGGAATACAGGTAGCGAAACTCGCTGGCTTGCCTGACGAGGTAATCGACTCGGCGAAAAGCGTTTTGACGCGGATGGAAAGCGAGATAGAACGAGCAAGCGCGGGAGCAAGAACAAAAAAAGAAGAAGTAGAGCGCGAAAAGGAAGTGGTAGTGGTGAAAACAGAAGTACGGGAGCACCCAGTGCTCGATGAGCTGAAGACGCTAAAAGTGGAGCTGATCTCGCCAATAGAAGCGTTAAACCTGCTGCACGCGATGAAGAAGAAACTAGAATAAACTTTTACAATAACTAGCGGGATGAAATAATCTTGCCTTCTTGAATCGCAATAATCCCTTCTAGCAGGAAAAGCTTAAATACACATAGTAAATTATTTGATGTGATGGGGGTAAAGAAAAATTTCGGTATTGTCCTAACACACGATAGTTTATTATAGTAGGGAGTATATATAATCCTCTCGGTGATAGTATGGCTCGCCCAAGAGGAAAAATCGATATCGTTTGTCCGAACCCGAGATGCCGCTTTTATCGGAAGGATGGGGGAAAGGACATCATCAAAACTGGCAAGTACAAGAGTACCGGCCACCAGAGGTACTATTGCAAGCACTGTGAAACATACTTCATGGAGACGAAAGGCACACCACTCTATCGGAAGCATCT
>DATKXZ010000093.1:0-10194 GCA_035528755.1 Desulfobacteria bacterium
CTCGTAAACCCGCGCCGCTTTCTTCACCGTGAAGAAGCCGGAATTTACACGGATTACCAACCATTTGATGTCCTCATTCGTCAGTTTTACCATGCCATCTGAAGACATGGACTGACGAAATAATATCTGTACTCCACACAATGCTCGGCTTTGCTCCAAAAGTCTGGCATTTTAGGGACTTTTGGAGCAAAGCCGCAAAAACCTACACATTTTTATATTATTGAGGACTTTGAAAAACCCTCGCCGATGGTGTCCACCAAATTATATATACACTACCGCATATAGTCATATTCATGAAAAATTTTGTTGATTTTGGTTTGAATGAGGCGTACAAGCGAGTGGAACGGCTTGGTAATCGGCTGGCAGAGATAGAATCGCTGATGGATTGGGAAGCGTTTCGCCCGATTGTGGGCGATATGTTCGATAACCGGAGTGAGCGGGGCGGCAGACCGAACATCGATGAAGTGGTAATGGTCAAGCTGCTCGTGCTCCAGCAGTGGTACGGGCTCTCCGATCCCGAACTCGAGAAGCAGGCTGCGGATCGGCTCTCGTTCATGAAGTTCCTTGGATTTCCAGCGGATATCCCCGATTTTACGACCGTCTGGAAATTCAGAGAGCAGAGCGGTTGGCGAAGACCGGTAAAGACCAGGCAATATGGGCGGAACTCCAACGACAACTTGATGCGCTGGGTCTGGGAGTGAAGCAAAGCAGGGAGTTGTCCAGGATGCGACGTTTATTACCGCTGATCCTAGGCAGGGCATGCGAAGGCGGATACGCCACGTGGCAGCGACGCAAAGACGCGGAGGAGCAAGGAAGGCTCGTGGGCAAAGAAAGGCAGCAAATCCTATTTCGGCTACAAGCTTCACAGTAAACTGGATACAGACCTTGGCCTCATACGGGCGCTCGAAACGACCACCGCATCGGTTCACGACAGTCAGGTAAACCTCTCCAAAAAGGGCGAAGTCGTGTATCGAGATCGTGGTTATCAGGGCGTAGCGCCCAAAGGGTACTCAGCTCGGCAACGATGAAACGAACGGGGCGCTCGCGATTACCCACTTGGCATTATGGATAGATTGCGGAATCTGAATGAGAATCAGCAAGAAGAGAGCGCCCGTTGAGCGGCACTATGCAGTAATTAAACGAGTATTCAACGCCGGGCACGTGCTTGGTCACCACGGTGCCGCGGGTGAACGAAAGATGACCTTTACCGCTTTTGGATTTGACCTCTACCAGTTACACACGCTCAGAAAGCAGGGAGTCGTTTAACATAGCGTGAGCTATCGACAAAAACCACGAAAAGGTGGAAAATTAGCCTGTTAGACGGCTAAAAAGCCGAAATATACGTGCCAAAACTGAAAAAATGGTTTGAAGGTTACAGGGGGGGGGTCATAAAGAGAAGTAAATCAAAATCCTCTCTAATAAAAATTATTGCACTTTCGGCCGTTTGTGAATGTACAAGACCCAACTCTCATAACTCCCTAACCAGTAAGTAAGGAACGAATATGACTCTGAGTAAGCCGAAGACCTTCTGGACGTGCTTGGTATTATTTGTGGTCGGCCTGATGATCACGGTAAACATACTCCGGTTCAATTATCATGATTTTACACCGTTACCGTTCTTCGCGCTCCTCACCGGAATAGGCTTTATCGTTGCGGGTTACGGCCTCTGGGAAATGAAGCACTGGGGTGCGCTACTTGCCATTATCATCAGCTGTTTGAAAATAATCCAGATGCTCCTTTATACAACCTTGAATGTGTACACGCCGGCGGGCATTATACTCTATGGTTGGATCATTATGCTCGTGCTACAGAAATGGCGGAAATTGAAATGATTTCTTAGAGAGAGACTTTAGCTACGCGACTTCTCGTATCTGCAAGTCATCGAGCTAATCCCAATCACTGCGTTTTCATCGCGATCAACGTAATCTCCACACCGGCGTCCTTTGGCAGCCGTGCCGCCTCTACCGCGCAGCGTGCCGGCGGCTGCTCGTTGACCTTGAAATACTCCGCGTACACCTGATTGAACCGGGCGAAGTTCTCCATATCGTCCAGGAAGACCGTAACACTGACCACATCACCATAATCCATTCCCGCCGCCTTGAGCACGGCACCGAGATTGTCCAGCACCTGACGCGTCTGCTCCTCTAGCGTCCCGCGCACCAGCTCACCGGTCTCAGGATCAAGCGGAATCTGGCCCGAGCAGAACAGCGTATTTCCTACGAGGATGCCCTGGCTGTACGGCCCGATCGCACCGGGCGCTGCTCCTGTTGCAATCACCTTCTTCACCAATGTCGCATTCGAATGTTCCATATTCCTATCACCTCTTTGCTACTTCAGAGACTAAAGCACTTTCGCTTTCTCCCCAATACCTACCATTGCGGCAGGCCAGTGTATCGATGGCTCATGAGGATTATTCGCAGTGATAGTGCCCATACGGGAAATATATTTTAGCTACATTTTTATTACACATCCAATAATATACCTCACGTACCAATGTGCTGTCTGGAAGGCTGCACGATAAAAAAACGAAACGTATACGAGAGAAGTGTTGCGAAGGAGGTGATTGTTCCGGGTTAGAATGGCTAGAGAAAGGACGTTGGTGATGATAAAGCCAGGCGGCATAGAACGAGGGTTGGTGGGTAAAATACTCGACCGATTTGAGAAGCGAGGTTTACGAATCGTAGCCTTGAAGTTTACACAGCCAACGAAAGAGGTGATGGCGCTGCATTATGCGGAGCATCGAGACCGACCTTTCTTTGAAGGGCTGGTTGATTACATAGTTTCGGGCGAAGTGATTTCGTTTGTACTCGAAGGCGAACATGCAATCACCATAGCACGTAAAATAATCGGTGTAACGGACCCAAAAGAGGCCGTTCCGGGCACCATACGAGGCGATTATGGTATAGACCTGCGACGCAATGTTATAGAAGCGTCTGATTCAGAAGCGGCCGCGGAACGTGAAATCCAACTCCACTTTCCTTCATACTACCGGAGTACGGAGATCTTGGAGAATACGCACCGTGTGAGTGTCGAAGAGAAAAAAGTAAAAGAAGCCGACTTTTAAAACGACATAGGCGCGATAGAGGCTTATTGTGGGGATGCTTCTTTTTAGCAACGTAGATAGTCAAATCGCCAGTCAATAATCGATTATCTCCTCGTTTATCTCTAAAACGCCGATGAAATCCTGTACGCGGGCGAAAACCATGAATAAAACCATTGAAAATTTAACCACGGCTTTTATTGGCGAGAGTCAAGCAAGGAATCGTTATACCTTTTATGCGAAGATCGCACAGAAGGAGGGCTTTGAGCAGATCGCCGAGCTTTTCCTGCTCACCGCGGAGAACGAACGAGAGCATGCAAAGTGGCTATTTCTGCTGATCAACGAGCTGAAGCAGAAGAGCGCTGAGAACCTGGATGCAATAACGGTAGAAGCCGAAGCGCCAACCACGCTGGGCGATACCGTTGAGAATCTGAAAGGCGCGATTGCAGGTGAGAATTACGAGTTATACCCAGATGTATCCCGAGTTCGCGGATGGCGCAGAGCAGGATGGCTTCCCGGAGATTGCTCGGCGGTTACGAGCGATTGCAGCAGCAGAGAAGCATCTTTCAGGCCGGTAATGTCTTCAACGAAAACAAGTGCTTTTCTCCTGCCGTCTTCATCCCTGAATGGCATACCGGTGAAATTCCTTATTGACTTCTTCTTCGCATAATGCGAGGTGTATTCAACAGAACCCATGAAGAAAGGCTCGCCCTGTAAGGCCGATTTGATCTTGTCTACAAGACCCAACTTCTGGTATGTTGGAAGTTCTAAGACATTCATATTTTTAAGTTGTTCTTTGGTATCGCCGGAAATAACCTCCATGACGGGGTTCACGTACTCAACGGTACCTTCGCCATCGATCACGAATATGCCAAACGGTGCTTTTTCCAGGATATCATGTGTCATTTGATAGAGCTTATTAATCTCTTCCTCTGCACGCCTTCGCTCGGTGATATCGCTTAGGAAATTTAACGTGGTGGGTCGGCCCTCCCAGGTGATCAAGACCGCATTTACCTCAACCCATATACTATTGCCCTCCTTATCACTCAATCCGAAAGAATAGATGGGGGACCGCTCTTCACCTTGAAGCCGTTTAAAATAGCGTTCAACCACCATCTGCTGATCGTCTGGGTGGATGAAGTCCACAAAGGGTCCGGAAGTTAGCTCTTCTTTTGAATACCCCGTTATCTCCACGGCTTTATGATTGGCATATTTAAGCAGACCATCTTGAACCACAATAATGGCCTCATTGGCGTTCTCCACCAACACCCGATATTTTTTCTCTGATGTTCGCAGCTCATGTTGGAACTCTTCCATCGATGCTAACCTCTCATTGATCGCGCCTGCAAGGTTTGCAAATTCATCCCTTCCCGTTACAGGAACTCGCCGCGATGGATCGCCGCTTTTGCCTATATCGTTGACATTATCGTTGAGTTGGCTCAACGGGGATAGTACCAGCCTATTTGAAGCTAACATAATTACCACGCTAAACGCCAGGGCAACGGCTACGATCAACAGGATAAGGTAACGCAGGGTGGCTTGGCCTTGCCCGTAGATACTCCTGGGCGTATCCACTTTCAATACAGGAGCGGGTTTTCCGTAAATATCTTCTAACAGGGTGTATCCTGCAATGGACTCCTCACTGAGCGGTTGTATGAACGTAGGAGTCTGCTCGGACAAGAATGATTTCGCCATTTGTAAATCAGAAGAACTCGTGGGCTCACTGAATCGATGCACACTGAGCGGCAAATCCGTAAGTTCCGCAAACCTTGCTATCTCTGCGTCGTCAAGGTAGCGAGCCATAATCATGGTGCCGCGAATGGGGCCTTCATCGTTACTTGTTAAAATCGGGCGTGAGACAATTTAGCGGGTCTTCCGGAAGAAGGAGGATCCCCGTAATGGTGCTCTCAGTAGTGGCGTGGCGTAAAAGGGCGGCGTTTGAGGCGAGATGTTCCAGTAAACTCTGCGGAATGGGTATTTCTTCTTCGTGCTCCAGATCAAAGGCCTTGCCGAAAACGATCTGGTCGGATGAGTTGATAAACAGCATAACGTTGAAATTTAGACCGGTAAACGTTTCATCGATGAGATTTGACTCGACATATTGTTCGTTGGCATCCTCGATGAAGGCGTAGGTATCGTCCCCCGCGGCCCAATCATAAGCTATCGCGTCCATATCGGAGACCTCGTTAGATAAAACGTTCGTGACTCGTTCAATATCTTGATGGATACACTGCTCCTCCAGTTCGTGGAAACTGTTCAGTAAGAGAATTTGCGAGACCCCACACAGTGCCAGAATCGCGCAGACAATGGTAATGCCAAAAATAATCAGAACCTTCTTACGCAGTGACTTAGCCATATTCGCCACCCCGCAAGAGTTTGATGCCTTCTTCAGTCGAGGTTGCACCCTCTCCACTAAAACCCTCAGATTTCCTTCGCAGAAATTGTAGTGACGATGCAGAGATGTCAAGCTCATAAGCTACCTGCAATACCCGTCTCACCCCTTGCTCTCGTACCTCGGTCATTAACCTGTTTCTCCCCGCAATTCACTACGAATGCAGCTATCCTATCCGTCTCCTTATCTATAACCACAGGTAAGGAGACAATGGCTTTATAAAGCTATTGCTAGCTGCAAGAAATATTTATGAATACAGCATAAAACTTATCAATCGTTTCAAAGGATTATTCAATCGTGCGGTCATTTGAGTAAGAAGCAGAAAGAATCTGCACCATGAGAAATACGAACCCGTAAAATCGGTACAACGAAGAGCGGATAGAATAACGTTGCGGGATGATGTGAATTCAATTAGTTCCATATGACTGATTGGTTACGTGCTACATTGCAAGGGTGTTGCAATTACTTCACTATCTGCGCCATACAAAATGAGATAGATATGCAAGCGGTTGGTGCAAATAGAAGCGAGATTTAGATAATTATCAGCCAGCATCACAGATCGCCTGCTCCGTAGCATGCTAACAGCTCGAAGATAATCCGTGCGGCGTTAAGACTCGTTATACCGTTGGCATTGTCAAATCGTGGATTCACTTCCACCAGGTCACAGGCCACCACAGTCTTAGTTTCTAGTAGCCCTCTTATCAGGGCGATCAAATCTTCGAGCGACATTCCGCACGGCTCAGGATGTTCTACCCCGGGCGCAATGCCAGGATCGAGCACGTCAATGTCAATAGAAAGATACGTTTTATCTGCTCCTTTCCCTAGCTCGCCTAACAGCCAGTTCAAGCCTTTTTCTTTTATTAACGCTGTGTCGTACAGTCGTATTCTGTCTTTGAGCACGACATATTCCTCTTCAGAAGCAGATCTGATTCCTATCTCCACGACATTTTCGAACCCGATCAACTCCGCGATCCGCCGCATCACGCACGCATTGGAGAATCGATTGTTTTTATACGCGTCTCGAAAATCGGCATGGGCATCTATCGTTATCACTCGGTCTACCGCACCATGCTCGAAGAGGTAGGTAACAATCGGGTAGGAGATGGAATGGTCGCCGCCGATGAAGATCTTCTTTTTTTCGGGATCAAATTCTTCGATGCGTGCACTTTCGCCTTTGGTAAACGGATCTAACGGTATATCTCCGGAGTCGTAATAGAGCAGATCGGACAATTCGAATTTTTGATGCCAGAGAAACGTTTCAAGCCGCTGCGATGCCGTTCGTATCGCAGTGGGGCCTTCACGTGCGCCTTTCTTGAACGCGTTACCGTCAAATGGTACGCCTACGAGTTCATACCATGCTTTTCCCCTATCTGCTTCTGATAGCGAGCCCGAGAGCTTCATTTCACACTTCCCTTTAAAAGAACAGAACGTTTGAAGAAAGAAAACTTTAAATAATGACCGAGGCGAATAGAACCATCTCGGGAAAATGCGATTCGTGACTTATGTAGCTTTGCTTTACGCGGCGAAATCGAAAAGGTTGAGAACACAGAACAGGTGGTTCACGGAAAAGTACCTTACTGTTTCAGAGATTCTAAATAAACCGTGGCAACTTCGTTTTGGTCAGTCATTCATGCCTTCTTCCCTGCCGTAGCGATTGCCGGTCAGCAAAGTCCGTCCAGAAATCGAGAGCGGGAAAAGAGAAGAAAAGAGAAGCGAGGGATAGTTATAGCCTTTCTCCTCTTCCATCTGTTATTCTAACCGTATCGCCGGTATCCACTCGGTGTATGTTTTACCATTAACGTCCGTGAACTCCTCACACGTAATCGTTCCTCCTGTCACTGCCTTGCTGGAAGCATGGATAACCTGCGGATAAGAACCTGTTTCTATGATGTACCGGTACTCATGATCTTTCAACAGCGTGACGTAGGGAGCTCCTCCAGTTAAGTTATGTATTGTTATGTTATGCCAGTCGCCTTTGTAGCCGTTCCAGGTGCCATTTGCTATCAAAGTGTAGTTTTCATAGAGTTCGATAGATTCGGTGTGTCCGCCTGTTCCTGCACAGGGATAGGTGTACAATGTGCTCACGCTGATGTTATCTGATGGTTCAATTGTTCCATTATGTGTTCCCATTATGCTCGGGTAGGTGCCCTTGCCAGTGTCGAAGATGAGGGGTCCCACTTTTATGTGACCTATCCACATAAGGTCATCACTACCCGCTGCACCAACTGTTGCATCCTCTAGTATTGCAAGAAGCTGTTTCTGCGTCTTGGATGTGAGATTGTATTCTTGGGCTAAGTGTGCCATAAAGTCACCAACACCAGTTGGTTCTGCAAATCCATTGTACAAAGCATCACGTCCCGGGCCAAGTACTACGACTAAATAAATTCCGGTGTCAGCATCATAATCAACATCTATTATCTCTGAGAATGTATAATTTATTTCAGATACAGCTGTTGTAGCCCCATAGATACCCGGACCGGATCCGTCTATTTTATCACTATCACTACCTTTTGGACCTACTAGTATTACATTCAGGCTATTTTGCCTATAAGCGGTACCGCTGATCGTGAAACTATCACCTAAATCAACTGAATCAGTTGATAACCTTACCGTTAACCCGGGTCCCACAGGTTTGACAAGCGGCAAATAATCTCCTCCATTTTGTATACCGCCGGAAGCATTATAGGGAAGCATAGTATCACCAATTCCATCTCCGTTTGTGTCTGTTCCTGCATAATCGCTCCAATAATTCCCGCCGAGGTAGAGACCGCCCACGATGTTTGTTCCCGGAGTTTGAGAGATGTTCCAGATGTTGTTTCCGTCATCGTGGGCGTTTATGAATGGTACAAACCGTGCTTTATGAAATATTGAAGTAGTGGGATTCACATTTTTGAAGTAGTTGTTGTAAATGAGGTTGTTGTTTGAAGAACCCAGATAGATGCCATATTCGTTGTCTAATGCAGTGTTGTCAGTTATAGTATTATAAGTCGAAGAATACAAATAGAAGCCCCCCTTATTGTCCATTACGGTGACATTTTCTATCCTCGAATTGGTCGAATAAATAAGTAAAACCCCTTGAGCATTATTGACCAAGGTAATGTCTTTCACGGTTATATTTGTGGAGTTTACAACCCCTACAAAACCAGCATCGTCAGGTATCTGCTTATTCTCCTCATTAATCCAGTAATAGACTGGCTTCCCATTTACTTTATTGCTTGTGTCTATGTTCTGGATGTAGTCAGAAAGGCTGCTGCCGAAAACACCGAAGTTGTAATTGTCTCCAAACATCGTATTGTCAGTTAACGTGTTGTCACGCGAAAAACACAAGTAAATGCCATGATAGATGTTATTCGATACATTGTTGTTTGTTACGGTGTTATTGCTCGAAAAAGATAAGAAGATGCCCACTATATTGTTCGACACAGTGTTGTTTGAAATGTCACAGTAAGAGGTATTACAAAGGTAAATTCCTGACGACCCCCATTCAACCGTTAATTCACTTATATTCACATAATCTGCGGTTACCTCAAAGACATGATCGGCTGAATTTATAGCTTTAACAACCGTATCCGCAGGATTTCCAGAGGTTGATCTAATCGTTAAAGATTTGTTCACGTTTACATTTTCCAGGTACGTTCCGGGATCTACTGTTATTGTATGCCCATTTAAAGTATCAGAATCATTTATGGCATCCTGAATGGCGTAGAAATCTTCCCCGGTGTCCAGATTGTGGACTAGGAGTTCTGTTGATTCTCCACAAATGAAATAAGAGTCGGAAATCAAATTCCCATAAACATTTAGGCTTTCTGATATTCTATAATCCGCCATGATATTATAGAAACTATGGCTTTGCGTATCTATTATCGGTTCTGTTTTGTTCACGTGGAAATAACAAATAGCGTTTAACCTTGGGAACTCTGCCTTCAAAGTGCTTACATTATATACTCGCTTGAGCCATTCATTTTTGAATTCAGCCTGTTCTGTTTCGTTCAATGGATTCCTTCCTCCTGGTGATGTGGGGTCTTTATTTGGGTCGAAGACGCCTGTTTCCGCTATCAACATCGGTTTATTCTTTCCTACTGCGAACATTTCATAGAAATCAGTGTTGTCTTGTCCGTTCCTTATGTTCACAACAAACATATCTGGCGGAACGAGATTATCCTCATCCCAATCTTTCTCATAGAAGTTTAAACCTACCCAATCCACATATTCTCCATAAGTCCCAATTCCTTCAGTATAGTATTCTGTATAACCATCTCCGTGATCTACTCCACCCCAGGGATAACCCCTGTTCTGGTTTGGAACCCAGCACATTTCTACATTTGGCGCTTCTCTATGAAATATTTCTGCAACTTCTTTGAACTTGCTCGTATAATTCTCCGGGTCGTTTCCCCATGGATACCAGGGACCGTTCATCTCGTGTCCAAATACGATGAAGACTGTTTTGTTAAATCCTTTGCATTTCGATGCGAGATATTCTACATCACTGGTGTTTACATTATCAAGACCATCCCAGGGGTCGTAGATGAACAGAGGCATTGCTCCGTTTCTCTTAACTTCTTCTGCCCACTCCCAATGCGCAGGATTACTTGAATCCGCTATGTCTACATATCTTATGAATATTGGGTAATGTCCCGCAAACCGTGACATTTATAAACGCCCGATCTAATAACTTACTCCATGGCCGGAGCAAATTCAAAAGGGCAGATATGTTTGAATCCGGATTGTCTGGACTACCGAAAGAGAAACACGGGCAACATCA
>DATKXZ010000094.1:0-3129 GCA_035528755.1 Desulfobacteria bacterium
ACGGCCAGTTTAATGACAGAGTTATGGCGATCTCATGTGGATTGTGGAACTATCACTTGAAGTGCTGTTGAATCCGTAGTTGGATTGTGGAGGCTAATGCTAATTCGTTCGGGGCTTATTATTTCGCAATAAGTCTAATATGTAAAATACGCGCTTTTATTCTTATAAAGATTCAAAATGCAACTTGTTTTTGAGCTGTCCGGGGAGCACGAAACACTGCCAAAGGCCGAAGTCCGCGCAGGTTTAGATGCATCAGGCGTTGCGTACGAGGAACTGACGTTCTCAGACAGGCTATTACTGGTTGAAGTACCGCAGCTCTCGCCCGAAAATAAACGCCTTGATCTCCTTTCGCGACGATTAGGAATGACACATCGCGTCTATTCTATGTTAGGCACGAGCGCGCTGGACGAGAAGGAGATACTTAACGTCGTCAAAAGCGTGGATTTAGCCGCGATTATGGAAGCGGAGCGCACCTTTGCGGTTCGTACCCGGTTTTTGCATAAAAGCAGTTTGTATTCGAGAAGAGACGAGTTATTAAGGCTTGTGGGAGAGTGCATTACGAGAGCGGGTTGTTACACCGTGGATCTTAAAAACCCGTCGAAAACCTTCGTTCTCCTGTTAACAGCACAAAAATGCTTTTTCTGTCTGCTCTTACATTCGGTGGATAAGCGGCAATTTGAGGCTAAGAGGCCGCATTTCCGACCTTTCTTCTCGCCGGTCGTTATAATGCCAAAGATCGCGCGTGCACTGGTCAATCTCAGCGGCGTTAACGCTGCAGAGGTTCTTCTTGACCCGTTCTGTGGCACGGGCGGGATACTGCTAGAAGCGGTGGCGATCGGAGCAGAGGCGATCGGAGCAGACGTGCAGGGGAAGATGGTGGGCGGAGCACGGGAGAACCTGGAGTTCTTTGGACTGCGGGGTGATTTAATTGTAAGTGACGCTTCTGAAATACCCTTGAGGGATAACAGCATTGATGCCGTTGTAACAGACATGCCTTACGGTCGAGCGTCCTTTGTATCAGGGTCAAGCTTCTGTATTACCAAATCGCGCTCGGTTTCCATCGAGCTGTTACACCAGGAGGCCCTCGCTGAGATCCACCGTGTCCTGAAAACGGGAAGAAAAGCGGTCATCGTCTCTAATTCACCAGCTTTCCATTCCTTCGCCCGTAAGTACGGTTTCCGGCTCATTGAACAGCATGCCTATCGCGTACACAAAAGTTTGACTCGGTACATAACCGTGCTTGAAAAAGCGTGAGGAAAACCTTTTATTCTTAAAATTACAGATACAGAGATAGAGCGAGAGGAAATAAAAGAGAAAGGTGAGAAAATGAAAGTGCGTATGCCAAATGGACGAGAAGTAGAAGCGACGAATGTGGATTTCGAGACGCGGAAGGAGGAATGGAGCGAATATGAGCTGGATGACGGCACGGTACTGCGATTTAAGACGGTAGTCAGCAGCATTATTCGCACCGAGAATTACGACCCGATGACCGGAGACCCCGTCTATCACGTTCGTTCTACCAACATACTCAGAGTGAAAGTGCCAGACGAACTGAAGCAGTTGCCAGCTTCGCAAAAGCCAATGGACGAGGGAGAGGGTATGGAAGTGGGCTAGCATCAGTATCGCTAGCTCAGCTCAACTCAAATCAACGCAGCAGAAAAGCAGATTGCTGATTTGCAACATGCACAAGATTGATGAAACCTTTTGATTACGAGCTTTTTGAGTGCCTTCAATTTTTCAAAACGCTCTACCGTCTCTTATTCTACCGTCTCTTTCGCTACTACCCGATTTGATGTATCAACGCTTCGATTTCGGGGTCGGTACAAACAGCTTCAGGTTTGTTACCGGTTAACGAGCACATAAGGGCGGTCAAGACCTTCTCTTCTTGCTCTTCGCCAATTCGCACCCCTGCTCCAATCCGGTAATACTGGCACCCGAGGACGATAGTCGGAATACTACCCGTGCTGTATCGGTTAAATACCGCTCTATCCGTGCCTGCGTTGTTCATATTGTCGTGGACCGCGACGTACCCCTCGAATTTTGACGTTACTCGCTCCATTATCGGATGCTCCCACTTGCATGCGCTGCACCCCGTATTGCCGAAGAAATAGATGATGGGCTTTCCGTCCTCGGTGCAGGGTGCGTCAGCACTTCCGATGAAGTTGCCAATTGTCGGTCCTTGCTGCTGTTCCTGTGCTCGTTTTTCTTCCTGCTCTTTTTGTAACTCGACCAGTGATTCAAATTCCGCTAGGTCAATTGCTCCGAGGAATAGCAGCTCGCCGTCTTTCGTTATGTACACTTCCCGCACTTCCGAGGCATCCTGCGCGGAAACATCAATTGTTACTGTGTACAGATTCGCGTTCTCCATCTCCGTTACGTTTACCAGGGAAACCTCAACGCCCGAGGGAACGGCATACTCCCTGATGAAGTCAATCGTCTTGGCTCCAGCCTCTTCAGGTGTCAATACGTCCGGTGCCGTGTAACTGGGCGGCGTACTTAATGGTTGCGTTGGCGGAAGAATCGAACCGCCAACGGCAATTCCCATCAGCAAGCCAATTATCACACCAAGCGCTAAAAAATCGGGAGAAAAGGTCTTCATCTCCTCCTTTCCCTTCAATTCAATTCACTTCATCCCTGAGTTTCTGCTTGTTCCTGCTGTAATTCCGCCATCGCTTTGAATTCCTCTATGTTGATGGCACCGGGGAATAACAGCTCGCCGTCTTTCGTTATGTACACTTCCCGCACTTCCGAAGTCCCCAGCATGGATATATTCGTCGCTACGTTGTACAGATTCGCGTTCTCCATCTCCGTTACGTTAATCAAGGAAACCTCAACGCCAGGAGGAACGGCATACTCCGTGATGAAGTCGACCGTCTTGGCTCCAGCCTCTTCGGGTGTCAATACGGTGAGTGCCGTGGTGGAACCAGGCAGAGTACATTGCGTTTGTGCTGGTGAAAGAACAAAGCTGCCAACGGCAATTCCCAATAGAATAGACTTGTTGCTAATTAAAGGCAATCGTCACTAAGGGGCTTTTAAATAGGATATGCTCTGTGTTATCAGCTATGATAAGCGTTAACAGGGCTTTAAGGAGCGATAGGTTGATAAGAGCCACGACAGGGCTATCCGCAC
>DATKXZ010000095.1:0-4275 GCA_035528755.1 Desulfobacteria bacterium
CGTTTTTTGGTACTGATTTCATAGTTCCCTTAGCCGACCAATATGGTGTTAGATCATTCACTGAATATCAAGGGTATCTTATGGTTGGCACGGCAAGCTGGGGACGGTGGGTTGATGTAATGCTCTATTCAGCGACAAATGGGAGCTGGCATAACCTATCTGAAAACGTGGGCTGTGAGATTTGGCGAACAAATGGTAATACATATATTCCGCTAAAAATAGAGGTCACGAAGACTGTTTGGGATCCCAATGCCGAGGACTGGGTTGATGAACTCAATGCAAGTATTGGTGATACCATTAGATTCAGATACGAGCTGCATAACACTGAGACGTATAACCTAACAGACATTACGGTTTTTGACTTTTTAGCCCCCATTTTGATGTATGCAGACAATGCAACTCGAGAACCTGATGTTGGGGTGGTTATCGGGGGGGATAATAGTATTTTTGCGTTGCTTATGTGGAATATCACTGACGTCGTACATCCAGGTGAAAACATAACCATCGAATACAATGCAAGTATAGTAAAAGGAGGTGCAGATATAACCTTCCTGTTTGCAACCGGCGAATTTGAAAAGTATCCCGAAGCAGAGTATGGTTATGGCTTCGATTTTGCAATTGTTCAGGTTCCCGGTCCATCAGGCAACGCAACCGATTCCGACGCTGTAACGAAAGATGAGTATTATGAGGATGAGGTGGTCTATGCAACGGGCAGCGGGTTCGCTCCAAACACACTCGTAGACATATACATTATCGATGACTATGCGTGGTTTAACGGCATGAATATAAGTAACCTATTTCCCTATGCTGAACAAAAGGATGGCTTAACTGATGAATATGGAAACATTGGACCAGTAGCGATATGGCCTAATCCAGATCTTGGGGAATACGACATGGTCTTCGATGCAGACCAAAACGGAATCTATAATGAGCTTATAGATGTCGTGGACAATCCTCAGCATGATCCCGGATTTACCATTCTTGAAACACCACCAACGCCAAAAAGGAGTGGAGGATCTTACACTCCGCTTGACTCTGACGGCGATGGTGCTAGTGATATAGAGGAAATGCTTGCGGGCACAGACCCGAACGATCCGGATGACTATCCGGGTGCCGCAGCACCAACAGCAACGCCAACAGCAACACCAACAGCAGCGCCAACAGCAACACCAACAGCAACACCAACAGCAACGCCAACAGCAACACCAACAGCAACACCAGTACCAACGCCTGAAGAGCCGGGCTTCGAAGTGGTATTCGCCATTGCCGTCTTGTTAGTGATCGCATACCTTGTACTGATGCAAAAGAAGTAAGAACAAGAACAAAGTAAAGCAACGCAACGCAAAAATAAAAGATTGAAAATTTTGCGAGGGATGATTTTTTATCCATCCTTTTTTAGTTTTTGTTAATGTTAATGTTAAGTAAACCTTGAAACTACACACTATATTTTAATCAGTTGGATACGGGCTTAATCCTCCTCTACGTCGCTATCCCCCATCCGTTATATATTATCGTCTATCTTTCCTTTTATTAGTCCTGGGATGAATCTCCGGAGTAAGTAAACGAAATAGAAAGAAGAAAAGAGTAAGTAAAAAGTATGCTTTGAGGTGTAACCTTTTAGACTTCACTTAACAGTTTTTCATATATTCGCGCAACAGAACCGTAGCATACGAGCCTTTTGGCAGGAAGAACTGTAACGTCGCCTTCAAGCGACCGGGATTACGGTCATCCTCTACAATTTCGATTGATGTTGCAGCAGTTACCGGCACTAAAATCGGCCGTCTCGTGCCTTTCGAGCTGAGTTCTGGAATTTTCTCGATATAAAAATCGGTTAGTTTTACCTCATCCTCATCAAGAACCTTTCGCTCGATTTCTCCTACCACGCCCTCGGCAAGCTTGGTTTCGGAGCCAACGACAGGCGCGGTGACAAACGCCCTACCGTGTTTTATCAGCCGGTTAATTCCCTCAAATTTCTCCTCAGTTACTTTCTCCACCCGGTCAGGATCGGCAAGTCCGAGTTCATTATGAAAACAGACCACGTCACCGATCAACGCCTCATTGAACGGCAGGTTCTGCTGCATACGGTGACTTACCACGAGATTGAAGAGATACGCCTGGTACGCATGAACGAAGAGTTTTTGTAAGTTCTTGGGGAGGACGGAAAAGGCAGCGAGGTACTGTGCTTCTCCTATCTCCCCTTCAGTGCGCTTAACAAGCTCGTTCAGCATCGACCGTTCGTAGCGCAGGAAGAGCGGCATCTGTTTCAAGCATGCTTTCAGGTCGCCTTGTTTGCATAAAGCTCGCGCCTCTTTCGCCGCATCGCTCTCGTCCGGGAAGATATCAGAGATGTACGAGAGCACTGCGGCCTTTATGGTGTCCTCTATCAGATGTTTTCCCACGATGTGCGTTATCGGTCGATTGGTGCCGAACCGCTGCACACCGAAGAAGTTCGGTATACCGCCAGCCAGTTCTATTTCGTTCGTAATCGCGCCGATTCTCTCAGTTATCTCCTCTTTTGTTCCTTCAATGTTACGGACGACAATGGTGAACTCGTTTCCATAAAGGTCGCCCAAGGAAACCGCTTTGTTCGACCTGCCGACCGCGGTTAACGAGACGTCAGCGATCCTTACGCGTTCCAGATCCGTCTCGTCGGTATCCCAGAGGCTTATCTTCTGCGTGGTCACGGCGAATTTGTCCTTGGTGCCGGCGAACCCGATCCGATTCCGGCTCACACGCAACCGATTGGAAATCTCGCGTGCCACACTGTGCGTATCCCAGTTGGTCTTGGTCAGCTCGGCGATCAGGTACTTGCCTTCGTTACCTTCGGTTCTGTTAGTAACCTCACGCACGGAAAAGTCCGCGGGTATCGTTTTTATCGTTCCACCGAGTCCCTCGCTCTGCGTCGCGTAAAACCAGATTCCTATTCGTTGCTCGAACTCGGGGCTCGCTTTTAGCGCCATTTCTGTTAACTCTTAGCGAGTACGTCAACTTAAATCAAATCAACTCAAATCAACTTAACTCAACTCAAATCAACTCGATAATCTCGTCCTTCACGTACTGGATGAAATCGTCCTTGGTCGCCTTGCTGAAGATCGTTACCACGCCGTTGCGAGTGACGCCGACCACCAGGCCGTGACGGCTCGATTTCAGGACGATGTACCAGATCTTACCGTGCTTCAGATTGTCGACATACGCGGACGTACTGCCCAACGTGGAGCCGTAGAGCGAGAGCTTCTTGATGTTCGGGAAGTCCACGTCGTCGAAGAAGATGACCTTGGTATCCTCGAAGTTAGCCTCATGAAATTGCTGAAATCGCGCTGGCTCGATCCGGACCTCGATGATCTTGCCCGTGCTGATGAACAGAATTTTACTCAACTGATTCGCGATATTGTTCGCCCGCGCTTTCTTCTCCATTACCGTCAATACCGTCCTTCTGCCTTCTTTTTCAGGCTGCGGCTGCTCGAAGAAGAAGAACGGCGCTTCTGACGTGGTTGGTACGCGCACGCGCTCGCCACGGTGGTAAATATCCATCAATCGATCCTGAATGAACGAGCCGTAAAGGGAATCGCCAACTAAGCGCAGATCCTTTATCTCCGTGATCAGGCTTATATCATCGTCCTGCAAACGCTCTTCTGCTTTGAAGCCCTTCAGCTTGGCCGCTATCCCCTGCAAGTCAACGTCCACTTCAACTAGGAACACTTTTCCTGCCAAGACCATAGTCTATACTATGTCGAGCAGGTACTAATAACCTACCGATAAAGCGAAGGTTTTTATCATGCGGGCACGTACAGAATTAAAAAGAAGTGGTTGATGGCAATGAGGGTCAGTAGTCTGCCAAAGAGCGGTATACGCGACGTACGTTTCGGATATCTTCCAAAAAGGGGAGGATATACGACGTTGATGTCAGATATACCGAAGTTAGATGAGATGCTCGTAAAAGTTAATAGAAATAGGTTACATTACGAGAGCTATGGAGGTAGTATCACAAAATGAGTTTGAATAAGAAATCCTTACTAGAAGCACTTCTTAAGCATAATTATTTTCCGTCTCAGAACAAGAATAAAGAAGAAATTCCACCTATACTGAATTCAAAATCTTTAACTCCTAAAATTTCTGAAAAACTGATAGATTTAGATTAGACTTGTTGCTAATTAAAGGCAATCGTCACTAAGGGGCTTTTAAATAGGATATGCTCTGTGTTATCAGCTATGATAAGCGTTAACAGGGCTTTAAGGAGCGATAGGTTGATAAGAGCCACGACAGGGCTATCCGCAC
>DATKXZ010000096.1:0-10417 GCA_035528755.1 Desulfobacteria bacterium
CTCGTAAACCCGCGCCGCTTTCTTCACCGTGAAGAAGCCGGAATTTACACGGATTACCAACCATTTGATGTCCTCATTCGTCAGTTTTACCATGCCATCTGAAGACATGGACTGACGAAATAATATCTGTACTCCACACAAACGACTGTGGTAGGAAAAGTATTCGTTGAGATGGATACGTGTATCGTAATAACGGCTATTCCTCTTTGCTGGGAGCACGTAGGAGTTCTCCTGCCCTCCCAGGAACTTTATGGTGCCTTCAGAGAAGAAACCGCGGTCAAGAACGAGGACCTTACCTCCAATATCGAGTTCATTGATCGAGTGATAGAGCGTTTTTATATCCTTCACACTGCCAGGAAGAGAGCGAATCATTGTGGGCAATCCCGTGTCCGCACTGCACAGGAGAGCGAGATTGATCTGAGGTACCTGTATCTTATCCTTATTGTAGCCCTTCTCAGCCTGTTTAATACTCATAGAACGGGAGAACATTGAACTCAAGTCGTAAACAAGTTGATTGCTCATATCTGTAAGTTCCTTGAATACGGCATTCTGACCAGCTCGATTTACGCCCACATCGCGCAACACGTTAGAGAGATTCTTCGGGTTTAGACTGGGATTAATATCGTCGGCATTGTAGAGTTTCTCCCATGCATCCTTCGCCCGTTTTAATGGAACATTACCAGAAACTCCCACCATAGCAAGAGCGCATATCTCCTCCCAGTGATCGGGGAAACCCTCTTTCAATAGGGGTTTAATGTCCTTCAGCATTTTGTGTAGTAGCATCGAATTGCCATATTCGGTGATATTTCGCGGACCGGCAACAGCCCGTTCATTTTGTCCCTTTGGAATAAATCCCTTTTCTTTGTCGAGTTTCCCGAGGTATTTTGACACTTTCCGTCCCCTTTTTATCTCTTTGTCGTAACGATTGGTTGAATGATAGACATAGTACTTTGTCCCACGCATCTTGATTTCGAGACACGTTTTACCCTCGTGTCGCTGATCTTCCAACCACTTTCTCGCCCACTCTTTTATGCCCCCCATAAAGTCGTGTAGGGAACATGCAAATAAAAAGCTTTTCGGTTTTATTAGCTCGTTAAATCATAAAAGTATGCTTTATACGGCAGTTAGTAATTATATGTTCCCTGTGATTTGACGGAGTTAAGGTTCATATTCGAGCCGAGAGACACGTCACCTTCATTACTCCCTCACAGTAACGTGGAGAATTATCTGACAGAATGGGTGACCGTTAGCGATCAAGCTCAATGTCTTATACTCGGAGAGTTTGGTACTGGTAAATCGGCACTGGTTGCTCGTGTAGCATTTGACTTAGCAAAGAAATTCCTCGAAAAGAAATCCTCTGTTCTTCCAGTTGTAATTCCTATGCGATATCTTTATGGTCGTGATATTCTTAGTGAGTCGGCTCGTTTACTGACCAAACGATACAATGTTACGCTGTGCACTCGTCAGTATCTTGTCGAAGCTGTTCGCTCAGGCAAAGTTGTGCTCATCCTGGACGGGCTTGATGAATTCCTGAGGACTCACGAGAATCGTTTTCCAACACGTGAATTTAAGATGCTTCAAGAGCTAATCACTACCAAAGCTAAGGTAATAATCACTTCACGTCCTAGTATCTTCCGTACCCCAGAGGAGTTAATTGAATATTTTCAAACAGGAAGACAAGACGCATCTCTCATTGCGAGCCGAATATTCTCTGCTAATCCTATGACAGTTTTAGAACTAAAGCCTTTTTCCGATGAACAAATCGATGAGGTTCTTACAAGACGAGGGGAGATGAAACAAGATGTTAGAAAAAGCATAAGAGAAAATCAAAGTATACATCAATTAGCAAGACAGCCTATCCAATTAAATATGATCATAGAAACACTGCCTGTAATTATAGAAAACAGGGGCTCTGGGTTTCTCAGGGAAATGGACACTGTTAAGCTCTATGAGTTGTACACTTCACAAGTTATCAGACGGGACCTCTGGCTAGTATCAATGAGTGAGTCTGAAGCTATGAAAATCTGTGAAAAACTAGCCCTCGAAATGTCTAATAAACGTGAAGAGGAGGTGGAAGAATCCGCAATCAGTCGAATTGCGTTAGAGGTCCTTGAGGCAAATCGTGGATCCTCAGTGGATGTGGCACCCGTTACAATTCACATTCGTAGTTCACTTTTCATGACGTCGACAAGGGAACGGAAATATCGGTTTATGCATCGTACAGTCATGGAGTTTTTTGTTGCCAAGGGACTGGTAAATGCAATTCGAGAAAGGGATTTCTCGGGTTTAAACCTTAGGAGAATTGTGTAGCACGAAGCTACATCTCACTTTGCAAGGGCACTTCTCACAGAGGCCGATCTGCCTACATTGACTGACCTGCTTGGGCACGAAGAGCCGTGGGCTCGATTCATTGCCGCCCACTACCTATCGAGACTTAATTCACAATTAGCTGTAAAACTGATTCAAACACACTTAAACACTGAGAAGGAGTTTATAGTCCGACGAGAGTTCTATATAGCTTTGGCTTTTTTAGGAGAAGTGGAGCAGTTTCATGAGTTTATAAGTGAGTTGGACGAAAACGACGAAAAGGACAGAGAGAATGATAAGCTCGTCGTTGATTATTTTACCGGTGTTGCGGCTGCTCTTGATGGTTGTTCCCAGCGCCTGAACGAACGGAGGGATTATCCCACGCGCGAAATGATAATACGTTTTTTGGGTCACAAAGGTTCTCGAAAGCATATACTATTCTGCGTCCTTATTTAGACGATAATATCCATACTGTTAAACAGTCCACAGTGCGAGCAATTCGTATGATTAAGGATCGTAATAAAAAGCCAGAGTTAGTACGAGCACTCCTTCTAGATGTAGACGGAGTTGTTGTTGACAGCATTGATGATCATATTCATACATGGCAAAAAGCGTTTAAAGAAACCGTAGGTGTTGAGTTTGATCTACAGATTATAAGGCTTACCGAAGGGATGAAATCGGCTGATGTCGCTAGACAAATACTGAAATATAATGAGAAGCTTGTTTCAGAAGAGGAAATTAATGAGATAGTTCGGCAGAAGCACAGTTTTATGAAAAAAATCGAACTGATACGTATTAATCCGCACACAAAAGAATTGATGCAAATAGCAAAGAGTAGAGGAATACAAACTGTGCTTGTTACTGCTTCGAATAAACTACGTGTAGAATCTATAGCTAACCTAGTAGGTTTAGACTTAATCGACGCAATAGTATCCGCAGAAGATACCACCATTGGAAAGCCAGCATCGGACCCTTATATTTTGGGATTGGAGAAAATTTACTGCACACCAAGTGAAGCAATTGCTGTTGAAAATGCACCCCGCGGGATTGATAGCGTTCAGGCAGCAGAAATATATTGTGTTGCACTTACAAGCACTCTAAATTCGGAATTTCTTAGTTGTGCTGACAAAGTTTTAGTCGATCCGTTGGAAATATCTTCCCTGCTTTAGGATATTCGAAGTATGGAGGCCACTATGCCAGATGAAAAATGTGATTACTGTGACATTTCAGATATAAAGCTAATCACAAGATTCAAAAATTGGGAACTAGTCCAATGTAATCGATGTGGCTTAAGATGGGGAACTCCTAGGCCTGATCCACGGAGCCTTCCGCAATTATACGATCAAAACTACTTTAATTCGACTCAGGCAAAGTTTCTGGGGTACACGAATTATGAGAATGAACGTCATCTGATAATCCGAACGTTTGAATCTCGATTTAAGGACATCGAAATGTACAAGCCTTCGGTACCTGTCTCGATGTCGGATGTGCCTTTGGTTTCTCGATGGATGCTGCAAGAAAACGAGGATGGTATACATACGGAACAGACATGTCAGCCTATGCTTACAAGATTATTCTAAATGCAGGTTTTGAAGGAACACATGGAGACTTCCTGAGTCTCGATCTCAATAAGACTTTTGATGTGGTTACAGCTTGGGATGTGATTGAACACTGTGTGTCGCCAGGATTATTTATGAGTCGGGTGTATTCGTGTCTTAAAGAGAAAGGAATTTTGGCACTTACGACACCTGACTGCGGCTCGCTTGTCGCCCGACTTTCAGGCAAACGTTGGTTTGAATACAAATGGCCTGAGCATCTGTTCTACCTGAATCGTCAAACGCTCCAGCTCTATTGTGAAAAATTCGGTTTTCAAGTTCTTGTTTCAAAACCTGCAATTAAATACAAATTCATAGGTGATGCTATTGCGAGATGGATCGGCCTATATGAATCTAATCCGTTTCTTAATAATATCTTGGGGAAAAGACAAATGCCTTATTCATCCTTCTCAGAGGTTTTTCTTATTGCACAGAAAATTGCGGTTCCAATAGCGAGGCCAAGATAAGGGGTCGGGAACGCCAAGACGGGCTAACAACTCGCTCAAGCGGACGCTAAGTGCCCGGTTATTACAAATAATGTTGACTGGCATGGGGATGGCGTGTTACATTGTATCATCAGGGGTGCGCCGCTTAGCTCGGATCGTTCCGCGTACATAACGCATAGCTACATCTCTCTCGGGTATTTGATCCTACAATCTGCTTGCTCATTGGTGCTTCAGATCATTCCTATAAAATACTCTCACGCAGCCTTGTTGTCGTATTTCTATCTATCCTTCCAAATACTTTGCCACACCCTTATAATCAAAATCATCCGCCTCAAGCACGTTCTTGATGAAGTTGAACAACTTCCTTCTCGTCTCCATTGAAATGTTGGGATACCAGACCGGCGACGCGACCACGAGCCCGCGGAACGCATAAAACGGCTGGATCACCTTTAACAAAGCATCATCACCTGTCTTCTCAAGATACACGTCAAAGAACAAATCGAACAACTCCTTGAACTCTTTATCAACGTCTTTACCATCGGTTTTGAGCAACCCGAAAAATAGATAGTTGATCGTCATCGCGGTAACATCATCCGCCGCTTCGCCCCATTCGCCCCTACTGCGATCGAGCACCGTGAAATCCGCGCCTTCCCTGAACATAACGTTCCAGGGATGGAAATCACCATGAACCATGCACAACCGCTTCGTTCGTTCTTTCAACTTCCAGCGCCAGTCGATACAACGCTTCTCTATCTCTTTCAGCTCGTCGTTCGTTATGAACTCATTTCCTGAAGGATAACTGTCCGTCAGCCCGAAGATGCATTCGCTATGCCCTACCAGCTCCCGCATCCGGCGTATATAAAGTTCTTCCTCTTCGCTCTTAACCGCATGAATAGCAGCCAGATACGAAGCCAGCGTGGATACTCGTTCCTTGTCTAACTCGGTGAGGCTTCCGCCATCTCTGAGACGATTAAGATCGTTTACGTATTCGATACCTTCCACCTTTTCGCAGACAATAAAAAACTCCTTGGCATCGCGTACCGATGCCATCCTACCCTCCTTCGTAACGTAACCGACGTCGAGCGATTTGACGTGTTTCGGCAGCGTATTGAACGCGTGATGCTGCCAGAGCAAGATCTGCGCACGATCGGAGAAATGGTCGTGCCCGAACCCATCGCCCTTCATCGACGAGATAACCACTTCCTGTACTTCACCGTTGTCGCCGCGCTCGAACGTCACGAAATACGGCTTGCCGTACCCAAACCCCTTTATCTCTTCCTGCTCTCCTCCCTCCTGCTTCGAGCCCGACTCAAGGCCCAGCTCTTTTACACTCATGAGTCTTACTGGCGTTCCAAACGTGCGCTCTAAATACGCTCGTATCTTATCGTTCATCGGTCTTAGGAGTAACTTTTATATCCTGTCCCCTTAAATCTATTTCTCATGATAGGGTTAGTCTCGTATGGCGTTTACGTGCCCTCTTACAGAATAAAGGTGGACGATATAGCGAACCAGTGGGGCGAAAATCCCGCGAGTATCAAAGCCGGGCTGCTGGTAGAGGAGAAAGCCGTGCCGGACCTCGATGAAGATACCACGACCATAGCGGTAGAGGCCGCTCGGGCTGCTATCTTGCGCGCGAGCCTCGATCCCAACGATATCGGCGCTGTCTACGTCGGTTCGGAAAGCCATCCGTATGCCGTCAAACCGACCGCCACCGTCGTTGCCGCTGCGATCGGCGCTCCTAATTCAATTACCGCTGCGGACGTCGAGTTCGCTTGTAAAGCTGGTACTGCAGCCATACAAATGTGTATGGGGCTCGTATCGCTCAAAAAAATAAAATACGGGCTTGCAATCGGCGCGGACGTCTCGCAATCACGACCCGACGACGCGTTGGAATTCTCCGCAGGTGCCGGTGGCGCGGCGTTTATCGTCGGGCAAGACAATATCGTCGCGGAGATCGAGGAGTTCGCGTCTTTTACCTCTGATACGCCTGACTTCTGGCGCAGAGAACTGCAGAAATACCCCGCGCACAGCGGTCGCTTCACCGGTGAGCCTGCTTATTTCCGGCATACCCTCTCCGCATCAAAGATGCTTATGGAAAAAACAGGACTGCAACCATCCGATTTTGATTATGCCGTGTTCCATCAGCCGAATGGTAAATTCCCGCGCAAGGCTGCTAAAACCCTCGGATTCACCGCTGAACAGGTCAAGCCCGGTCTGATGGTAACGCACTTCGGGAACACGTACTCGGCGGCGTCGTTGATCGGACTGGCCGCGACCCTTGACCAGGCTTTGCCGTCGCAGCGGATACTAATGACCTCTTTCGGCTCCGGTGCGGGTTCAGACGCATTTGTATTCCGCGTGACCGATCGCATCGAGGAGCTGCGAGATCGCGCGCCAAAGGTCGAGGACTTCATTCATTCAACGAAGTATCTCGATTACGCTGGCTATGCCAAACATCAAAGGAAAATAAGGATGTAAAATGCGATGAGAGAAGTAGCGATAATAGGTGCGGGAACGACGAAATTCGGCGAACTCTGGGAGAAGTCGTTCCGGGACATCGCGGTAGAAGCAGGGTTGAAGGCGATCGAAGACGCAGGAATCAGTGGCGAGGAGATAGAGGCGCTCTACGGCGGGAATATGTCTGCAGGCCGATTCACCGAGCAGGAGCATACCGGTCCACTGATCGCTGATTACGCCGGATTGGCCCGGTTGCACATTCCCACGACGAGCGTAGAAGCCGCGTGCGCGTCCGGCGCTCTTGCTTTGCATTTAGCTGTGCTCGCTGTAGCCTCCGGCTGGTACGACCTCGTGATTGCCGCGGGTGTGGAGAAGATGACCGATGTGGAACCGGATGTCGCGGAGGATCTGCTTGCTTCCTCTGTTGACCGGAAATGGGAAGCGATCTACGGTGCGACCTTGCCGTCCTTATTCGCGATGATGGCGCGGACGCACATGGAGCGCTACAACACGACGAGTGAGCAAATGGCACGGGTGGCGGTAAAGAATCACGCTAACGCTGTTCACAACCCGTATGCGCAATTCCGAAGGGAGATATCCGTAGAAAGTGTGCTTGCTTCTCCCCTTGTTGCGGATCCACTCCACATGTTAGATTGCTCCAGCATTGCAGATGGTGCGGCTGCCGTCGTTCTATGCGCCGCGGAGGAGGCGCGGAACCATACCGATTCGCCGATCTACGTGAAAGCATCCGCGCAGGCGAGTGATACCATCTCGCTCCACGATCGACGCGACATAACCACGATTGATGCAACGGTATGCGCGGCGAAGAAGGCTTACCAGCGGGCATCTTTAGAGCCGTCACAGATCGATTTCGCCGAAGTGCACGATTCTTATACGATTTCTGAATTGATTGCCATCGAAGACTTAGGGTTCTGTAACAAAGGCGAAGGTGGCGTTGTTACCGCAGAAGGTGAGACGGAAATAGGCGGTCGTATACCGGTAAATCCTTCGGGCGGCTTGAAGGCGTGCGGGCATCCTCTTGGCGCAACGGGCATACGGCAGGCCGTGGAAATAATGCAGCAACTCAAAGGAGAAGCAGGAAAACGGCAAGTCTCTAACGCTGAGGTCGGACTGACACATAATATCGGCGGAACCGGAGGAACGGCCATTGTACACATCTTCTCCCGCTGAGTTCCACTTGAAGTGCAACCGTAACTGATATGACAACCTATAAATAAGGTTACTTCCAACAGCTTACATCGATACAACTTTTATCGCGGTGGGGCAGGGCAGTGCGGAGATAAACTATGGATAACCTATTTAAAGACCTGATAAGCGACGGGGAGATATTCGCAAATAAGGAGGTGCTTCGTCCTACTTACGTCCCTGAGAACCTACCGCACCGGAAGAAGCAAATAAAAGACTTGGCTGATATCCTCTCATCCGCGTTAAAAGGGGAAACACCCTCTAATATCCTTATTTACGGTAAGACCGGGACGGGAAAGACCTCAACGGTGAAATACGTAAGTAAAGAATTGGAGGATATGGCACAGAAGACGGGCAGTAATTGCTCCCTGCTGTATATCAACGGTGAGATGTTCGATACCCAGTATCGAATATTTGCCTATCTCGCCCGTGTCTTTAACAAACACGTTCCGATGATCGGCTGGCCGACCGACATGGTCTATTCGGAGTTCAAGAGCGGAATAGATGCGGAGGAACGCCACGTAATTGTTATATTAGACGAAGTGGACAAGTTAGCGAGCAAAGGAGACGAAGCGTTATATAACCTCTCGCGGATAAACGGCGAGTTAACTAATGCGCGGGTAAGTCTTATAGGGATCTCAAATGATCTCACCTTCACAGACCTTTTGGACCCGCGAGTAAAATCCTCGTTGGGCGAAGAGGAGATAATATTTCCACCGTACAACGCCGATCAGTTGAAGGATATCCTGTACACGAGGGCTGATAAGGCGTTTAGGGTGAATACGCTTGGTGATCCCGTGATTCCGCTCTGCGCTGCACTTGCGGCTTCTGAACATGGCGATGCACGGCGCGCTCTTGACCTGCTCCGTGTATCCGGAGAGATCGCAGAACGTGCGGGCGCAAAAACGGTGGGTGAGGATCATGTGAGACGGGCGATTGACAAGATTGAAACAAACAGAGTGACGGAAGTGGTAAAAACGCTGCCGCTCCAATCAAAGATTGTGCTCAGTAGTATACTCGTTTTAAGCCGCGAGCGGAACAAAAGACGGTTCTCCAGCGGCGAAGTTTATACTATGTATCGGCGTTTGTGCAACCATTTGGGCATGGATGCTTTAACACAGCGGCGTGTTACCGATTTTGTCTCGGAATTGGACATTTTGGGCTTGGTCAATGCGGTGATCGTGAGCAAGGGCAGATACGGACGGACGAAGGAGATCTCCCTCAGTGTACCGGAAGAGTGCGTGCGACCGGTATTGCTTGAAGACTATAAACTTAAAGCAATATCTTCTATTAGAGTAAGACAGCAGATAACATTGTAGGGGGATGAAAGATGAGCGATAAAGAAGAAAAAGGGAAAAAGAAGGGAAAGCAGACGACGGGGTATGTCAAGTTCGAGGTACCAGAAGAGTTGCAAACCAAATCCTTGGAAGCGGTGGAGCTAGCGAGGACGACAGGCACCATAAAGAAAGGAACGAACGAATCCACAAAGACCATCGAGCGAGGACTGGCGAAATTAGTGCTGATAAGTGAGGATATTACTCCACCGGAGATTGCCATGCATCTTCCACCACTGTGTGAAGAGAAAGGTATCCCTTACTTGTACGTTAAAAGCCAGAGAGATTTAGGTGCTGCGTGCGGTATTAACAAAGGTTGCGCCTCTGTTGCCATCGTGGACCCCGGAAAAGCTGGAGAGGCGATTGATAAGATCGCTGAGGAGCTTAAGAAGCTAACAGAGTAAGTACGTGAGTAAAAGGCAAGGTAGGAAATGAGCGAAGAACGGGGAACACCTGCAGAGGTCTTAGAGATCGTGGGTAGGACAGGAATGCACGGTGAGTCCATACAGGTGAAGTGCAAGATCCTGGACGGCGTTAACAAAGGCCGTATCCTTACGAGGAACTGCATCGGACCGATAAAAGTAGGTGATATCTTAGTGCTCGTAGAGACAGCGAGAGAAGTGCGGAAACTACATTCGCGGAGGTAACGAGAGAATGGAAATCAAATGCTCTTTTTGCGGCACTTCAGTAGAGCCAGGAACCGGGATGATGTTTGTGAAGCGCGATGGAACTGTTCTTTATTTCTGCAGTTCTAAGTGCGAACGCAACATGCTGAAATTGAGGCGAAAGAGAAGGAAATTAAAGTGGGCTGCAGAGTCAAAGGAATAGCCAGACCAGCCGACTGACGAATTCCCTCCACTCCTTTCCTTTGTTTTGTTTCATTTTATTTTATTTTGTTTTGTCATCACGCACCGCCAGCAGCTTTTACGAGGTTTAGAGGCCGTCTACCAATCCATTATCAGCAGTGACACTTAAAGTTAACTATTGGATGGAAACCTAAAAAGTTCTTGACCTTCGATACCAAATTGGTAACCGATCCTAAGATCTTACCGATAACTGCCGCATCTCTACT
>DATKXZ010000097.1:0-2829 GCA_035528755.1 Desulfobacteria bacterium
ATTTCGCCTAACGTCGGTATATCCGCATTACTGCGTATATACCTCCCTCTGGACGAACCTTCTCCTTCCATGATTTCACCGCCACTCATCCTTTGACACCTCCCTTTCTTACTCAAAGAGCGATTGAACGTACTTTTTATCTTACCTTTATCTTGAGCGCTTACAGGTAATATAAACCTTTCTGTTGTTTTATCAGCAGCTTATCCTAACATCTTCGTCATACAGGCGGCATCAGCTTCTCCAGCTTTACCTGCTCTGCCCTTCCTTATCTCATCCTCCTCGGCATGAAGTGCCGCTGCCAGCAGCGGTGCCACGTTCACATCCGGACATTCCTTCTTTATCGTTTCTTCCACTCTATTCTCTACTTCTTCACCATCTTCAATACTTCTTCTAACGCTCTCGTGTTCACCACGTCTTCTGGTTCGAGCCAGCCACGCCGAGCAGTTGCCACGCCATACATCCGCACATCCCGCATCTGCGTCGTTGCATGCGCATCCGTTGAGATCGCAATTAAAACGCCGTAATCCTTCGCCATCTTGCAGTGGAGATCGTTGAGGTCAAGCCGTGTCGGGAACGAATTCAGTTCCAGAATGGTTTCCGTATCCTTTGCAGCCGTCATGAGCTGCTCCATATCCACTTCATACGGGTCCCGTTTTCCTAACAGCCTACCGGTAGGGTGCGCAAGTATATCCACATGAGGGTTCTCCATTGCGGTAACGATTCGCTGCGTCATCGTTTCACGGTCCTGCGTGAATTTAGAATGAATAGCACCCACAACTACATCAAAATCCTTCAATATCTCATCGGAGAAATCCATAGAGAGATCAGACTTTATATCTACTTCTACTGCGTTTAGAACTCTGAACTTAACTCCTTCTTCTTCAAATCGCGTGTTCACACGTTCTATTTCCTCTTGCCGTTTCGGTATCTTCTCTTCGTTCAGGCCCCCTGCAATACCCACTGCGGGCGAGTGATCGGCCACTGCGATATACTCGTAACCTAAAGCGATAGCAGCGTCCGCCATCTCCTCTATACTGTCCCGCCCGTCACTCCAGTTCGTATGCACGTGCAAATCGCCCTTGAGATCGCTGAGCTCAATCAACTTCGGGATTCTGTTCGCCTTAGCTGCTTCCACTTCGCCCCGGTCTTCTCGTAACTCAGGAGGAATGTACGAGAGCCCGACACTTGCGAACACGTCCTCCTCGTGCTCACCGCCGATTCGTTCATCACCGCGGAAGACACCGTATTCGTTTATCTTCAGTCCCTTCTTCATGCCTAACTCCCGTATTCGTACGTTATGGTGCTTGGAGCCAGTGAAATAATGGGCCGCCGCGCCGAAGGAAACGGCATCCACCACACGTACGTCCGCGTTTATGCCGTTGATGATAATGGAGGATTTCGTCTCGCCCTTTGCGATTACGTCCTCTACACCTTCAAGGCTCGTAAACGCGTCCATCACCTCACTCGGCCGTTTCGAGACGACCAGGATGTCTATATCGCCGATTGTCTCACGCATTCGTCGTAAACTGCCTGCTATTATTAGCTGCTCCACGGCATCTAACTTCTTCAGTTCGTTAACGATCGATTCCGCGTAGGGAAGCGCTACGGACAGCAATGCACGCCCCTGATAACTCCGGTATTGCGCTATGCCCTTCACAATGTTCTCCTCCACCTTAGCGCCGAATCCCGGGATGCCCGCTAACTTGTGCGATTTCGCAGCCTGTTCCAAATCTTCTATATTCGTTATCCCAAGCTCTTGATGCAGCTTCGCGATCGTCCTGGGGCCGACACGAGGGATGGCTAAGAGCTCAAGCAACTCCGACGGCATTTCCTGTTTCAACTCGCGGTGCTTCTTGCAATCGCCGGTTTCTGCGATCTCGACGATCTTCTTCGCAATGCCTTCTCCTATACCCGGGATCTTCTTCAGTTCTTGCACGCCGCCTCGCTCTGCGATTACTTTCAAATCTTGCGTGAGTGTTTCGATCGTCAGAGCTGCTTTTCTGTACGCTCTTATCTTAAACGGATTCTCGCCTTTCAATTCCAGAATATCCGCAATCTCGTTAAAAATTCGTGCTGTATCGAGGTTGTGCATCTCTTAATATAGCTAACTAACTCTTAGAATATTTAAATTAACTGGAAGCCAACATTTTTTCTTCGAGCGATACACTCCTGCAGAAGTCTGATAGAGCGCAAAAAGCTTTAATTTCGTTTTTTCCAAAAAAATAAAAAAGAGGAAAAGGCCTTTTACTTTTACCTCTTGATTTGACTCACTGCAACTGGTGTTAGGGTTTTTGAAAGTGTGGTTATTTTAACTACACTAAAAAGCACCCCTGCCAAAAGCTAAAATAACAAATAACTTGGAAATACGGATCGATTTTTAATCTGGCATGAGCGTAATTGAAATAGGATTATGCGAAAGTTTTATATCGATAAAGGATAAAATGGGATTTGTTATGCTAAGGCGGATAAAAGAAGGGGATGCGAAGGGGGGGGGATTAATATTCCGAAAGATAAATTTTAAGAGTTTGTGGAGTTTTTAAAAGAAATGGGTATAAGGGAAATCGGTGAGATAGGGAGTTCATCCAAAGGAGGTATATGCGACATTGATGTCCGATATACCGGAGTTATACGAAATGCTCGCTCGCCACCAGCAAAACCTTTTTAATCATCCAAAAATCATTCATCTAGAGTGAAAAAATGGGGAATAAAGAACAATTAACACCAAAAGAAACTTCAGAACCAGAATCTTATTACTTCGAGTTGCAAGCTTCTTGGGGTCTGACCAAACACATGGGCGGCTTGAAAGCTACCAGGGAGCTAATTGAGTTA
>DATKXZ010000098.1:0-14156 GCA_035528755.1 Desulfobacteria bacterium
GACGGCCAGTTTAATGACAGAGTTATGGCGATCTCATGTGGATTGTGGAACTATCACTTGAAGTGCTGTTGAATCCGTAGTTGGATTGTGGAGGCTAATGCTAATTCGTTCGGGGCTTATTATTTCGCAATAAGTCTAATACCTATAATCAAACCAAGAGCTAAAAATCCGACATAAAATGCTTTTACTCCTTCGTTCCCTGATTTTCGGGCATCTTCGCCTGTCATGTTACATCAGCTAATAATTCACAATCTACGAGTATAAAAACCCAGCGCAATTTTTAGCACATAAAAGCAAGTGTTTAGTATGGAGCACCGTGCATACGAGTTCGAATTGGAGCGGATAAAAGCGTTGATACGAGAGCGAGGCGCACGCAGAGTCGGGCTGCAGCTTCCAGAAGGTCTTAAAACCGTTGCTCCTGCGCTCGCTGCGGAGATTTCGAGCGCGACCGGTGTGGACGTGATACTATCCGGGAATTCATGCTATGGCGCGTGCGACCTAGACGAGAAGTTAGAGGGACTGGTAGACCTTCTCTTCCACTTCGGGCATACCGACACTTTTTCTTTTAAAAAAAGGAAACCTGTGCTAAAAGAACAAATAGAGGAAAAGGTCGTTTTTATCGAGCTCCGAAGCACTGTCGATGTGAAACCGGTGGTGGAGCGCGCAGCAGCCGAGCTAACGGGCGATTGTGTTGGATTGGTAGCGACGGTGCAGCATGTTCATGCATTGGCCGAAGCGAAAGACGTGCTTGCGCGCGCTGGCAAGGACGCGGTAATTGGTACGGGTGCCGATACGGTGAAATACGATGGTCAGGTATTGGGCTGTGAGTTCTCTTCTGCACGGGTGCCTTGCGCTGAGATCCTGTTTATTGGTAGTGGCAGCTTTCATCCGAAGGGCATCGCGTTGTATACCGGTAAGCGAATAATTGCGGCTGATCCGTTCACCTGTACGATAAACGTGTTCGAGCCGGAAGAACTGCGAAAGAAGCGACACATCGCGATCGCGCGCGCGCTGGATGCGAAATCCGTGGGGATACTGATCAGCACAAAGAGCGGCCAAATAAGTTTGAGCGAAGCGATTGCACTGCAGCGGAAAGCTGTTGCGAAGGGCTTAGATGCGTATTTAATCGCGCTGGATGAGATAACTGAGGATCGACTGCTCGGCTTTAACGTTGACGTGTTTGTTAATACCGCGTGTCCACGCGTGGCAGAGGATTTTGTCCAGTTCAAGAAGCCGGTTCTTGCGATTAACGAGTTCGAGGTTGTTCTCGGCGAACGGAGCTGGGACGAGTTGTGGCCGTAGCTGACTGAGGAAGGCTGCTCTGTTGTTAGCCCGTGAATAAAGGACGCTCACTCAAAGAGAGAAGAGCGAAAATAAGTTTATTAGTCGAAAGGATTCTTTATTGATGAGGGAATAAGATGGCACTCGGCATAATCGGTGGAACGAGTTTATTCGACACGGAACTGCTTGCAGGTGCGCACGAGCATGAAGTAAAGACCGAATACGGCCCGGTTTACGCGCTCGTTGCAACGGCCCATTCACAGGAAATCGTCTTCATACCACGGCATGGCAAGGAGCGAAATATTCCGCCGCATCGGATTAATTATAAAGCGAATATGCGTGCATTTAAGGACTCAGGCGTGGAAGAGATCGTCGGCGTGACCTCAGTCGGCAGTTTGAAGCGTGCCATACCACCTCGCTCCTTGGTTGTCCCGCACGATTACATTGGTCTGTTTAATATCCTCACGTATTATGACAATGAAATCGTTCATGTTACACCGGGCTTGGATGAGGAGTTGAGAAAACGAATACTAGAAGCCGCGCGTTCGTTAACTATTGAAATTGTTGAGAAAGGCGTGTATTTCCAGACCTTGAGTCCACGGCTGGAGACGAAAGCGGAGATAAATCTGATAAAGGATTATGCGGACGTGGTAGGGATGAACATGGCGTCGGAAGCGACACTGGCGACCGAGTTAGAGCTGCGGTACGCGAACATCAGCACCGTCGATAACTACGCACACGGTATCGTTGAGAAACCATTGGACTACAAAGATATCGTGGAAGCAGCGTCGAAGAGTCGTGCAGACGTGGAGCGGGTGCTGGTGAAGGTGGTTGAAGGGTTAGAATGAATGTTTAGTTCGAAAGGTTTTCTGGTATTTGATATGACACTGTTTAGCATTCTGTTGAGTTTATTATTCAAATTACATGATTTATTGGGATTTGATAACAAGTACAAGTCCTGCCTTAACGTTCCCAAATTCGAATTTAATTTTTTCAAGAGCTTTGATATTTACTTTTTCATCTAACTCTCTCAATTTTTCTTCTTTTTGTTCTTCAGTGATCCTACCAGCCTCTAATTCTTTTTGAATAATTAGATCTTTATCAAAATCAGTTGTTATTATGGGCTTTAAATCCTCTCTGATCTTCATTTTACCAATCTGAGTTTTATCGAATATAATAGCGAATTCTTTTGGAAGTACCCTGCTATGATAAACTTCAATTCCATCTATTATGCCGTAAGGTATTGGTGTTTCTTCAGCCTCTCTATCCGAATAAGTGAATCCCTCCGTTCGCCATAAATTGAAACTCAAATCAAGAGACGTAAGAAGGGTAGTAGCCATAAATCCCCTTTCTTCAAGTTCTTTTTTAGCGGTACCCAAATTTCGGCGAGAAAAAGTTTCAAACTCGATCTTGTTTTCTTTTGTGTTTAATTTCTCAAAAATTTGTTTAATTAAATATTCGGATTCGCCCATCCCTATTTCTTTTCCAATGTCAACACCAATGTTATCATATACATGGGAAGTGGTAGAATCGACTGATTCATCGACAAAAAATATTTTATCGATTAAGGTATTCCTACCCCAATACACAAAATTTATATCTTCTTCAGTGACGACCTCCGCACCGACAAAATTTCGAGCCTCGGTGTGTATCTTTGTGTTTGTGAGTATGTCAGCATTTACTTTCTCCACCCGTTCTTTGGATAACTCGGCCTGTATGACTTTTTCACGCAGGTTTTCTTCTCTCTCGCCCGTACATTCTTCAAGTCTTTTTAAAGTGTCTTCAAAATACTTTTGAGATCTACCTTCAAATAACTGATCCCAAATATGGGCTTCTTCTTTTAACTTTTCAAATTCTTTCTTGAACTTTTCTAACCGAATTTCGTTGAAGCGCTCTATAGGTTTAATCTCATTCAGGTTCTTCATTTCCTTTTTGTGCAACAATGCACTAATTAACAGATAAAATCTATCGATATAGTTCTGCTCAATAACATGAAGTTCCCCCTCTTCATATTCCCCAAACCAATGGTCGATCGGAAATAATGAAAAAAGGTCCAGTTCATTAAAAATTTCTTCTAAGCTGTTTCCCTTAAAAAAATCCAGCAACATATCAAATATTGGTTGAGTATATTCCACTGAAAGTTTCTCTTTTTCTATATTTGTCATCGTATAACATCCTATCGAATAAACTGCCTCGCCCATGTAGGATTTTAACCTTTTGCTGACTTTTTCTTTCTCTGCGATTATTTCAAGTTCGTTTTTAATTTTTTGAAATTCGTTACTTTCTGGCTCAACTTCTTCTAATTTCAACTCCAATTGATATTGTGTGTTATCATACATAAAGCGATTAATATTACTGCTTATTTCAAAAAGTCTGCTAAGACTAACTATAGCGAAGCGTGTTTGCTTGTCCAGAAAAATTTTAGTTAAATCTCTGTAATAATCAACTAATTCTTCAAAAAAATGCACCGATTTCTTAACGTATTCTATGTTATCTTTTATTCCATCCAATTCAAAAATTGCCTTTAGGTCTAAATATCTCGAGTAAAGTAAAATCCAATCTATAAAATCATCTTCAAGTTTATAACTAAAATGCAGAAAAAATCTCGTTACTCTTTTCAATGTATCAAGATCTTGCAGCGATATTGACTCATTACCGATTCTCCTGTTGAGATCAAGTATTAAATTTATAATATCTGAATCAGATTCCTTGATACCTACATTCATAAGTTTTATGAGATGTCCAAACGATTCGTTGAGGAAAGGCCTCCACCACCAAATTGCTTTCATAACTGAAGGTATTAATCCAAAATTTTTGTACGCTCTACTATTTTCAATAATTGCATCAGTGAGTTCGATTAGCGCTGTCTCTGCGACTCCCTTTTCCCAGTCTTTAATAGCTTTTGTTGTCAACGAAGATAGCGGAGCTAATTCATTATAATCCTCAAGCATCCAGTTCTTCCGAGTGTCTATTTTGTAGGCCTTCTTCAACAAGCGTTCAATCTCTGGTATGATAGCTTTGTCAGAGCCTTCAACAAATCCCAAAATATTGACTTCAGAACTAATCCGTCCTCCGATTGGAATATTTAGCTTCAATTTGCAATCATTCGAAATTGAAGAAAGTAATTTTGAACACTTACGAATTTTTTTGATAGTAATATCCTTAACAAATCCAGTTTTTGAGGTTTCTATAGAGTATCTAGACGTGGAAGTACCGAAATGACTAGAAAAATAATCCGTTTCTACATTTTCCATTTCAATTATCCTATTATGAAAAAATTCATTTTTTATTTGAACTGATTGTCTAAAATCTAAAGTAAAAATAAAAGCTTTCTTAATTCTTAAACCCGAATTCTTTATAAAATTTTCCGGCATTAAATCAAAAATAGTTTTATAAAAAAATATAATCAGAAAAAGCGCACATAGAATAGTTAAAATTAATATTATTAGAATTGAATTATTCCATGTAGACGTTGTATCAACTAAATTTATGACAAAATAATCATTTATCTTGCTGAGTTCGAAAAAAGAATAAATCATAGTTATCAGAAAAATAGTTATAACCAATATCGCCATCCAACTATAAAAAATATATTTTACTGTTTGAATAGAATATCTATCGGTACTAATTTGAAGGTAAATTAACAAAACTGTAAATGATATTGCTAAAAGTGCAGCTAAACTTTGTGATACTGCGCTAAAGAAATATCTCGCGGAATTAGCATCGGATACAGGAAAATTAACCCATTCTTGGATAGGAAAATAATTTAAAAGTAAGTTTAGAAATGAAATAAAGATTAAAATCCCCGTTGCAACAATTAAAAAATTTAATATTACACTTCTTTCTATATTCAAGAATAATCTTTGTAGATAGTTTAAAGCGTAGGGATTTTCTTCGTTCAACTCTTTACGACGTTTTTGAATAAATTTGATTTTTTCTAAACCATCCCATTTCGCTTTTTTGTTCATCCTGACTTGTTCATACGACTACACACTTATTCCCTGTCTTCTTCCTGTTCGAAAACGCAAATGAACCCCAACTCACCGCATAACGCGGTCTCGCGCAACCGCCAGCCGTTTGCCGCATATTCATTCAAAGTCTCTTCCAGTTTCGCTTTATCTATCCCTTTTCCGACTCTTAACTCCCCTATTGGGAAGAACTCCACTTTGTATTTATACCCTTTCATTTTTTCCTTTTAACCCCACCTTTTCACCTTTATGCTTTTTCTTCCTCTTCTTTCGGTTCTTTTTTCTGTGTCTGTTTCTGCTTCTCCCTCAACCTCCGTTTGTAGTAGCTCAACGGATGACTGATCCTCTCACAGAGGTCATCACTATCACTACAGTTCCCGTACGTCCGCATGGTCCCGCAGGACGGCGCGGTGTACTTGGTACTGCCCGATTCGCCTGAGATATGCACCACCTGGTACCGCGTTCGTTCCTCATCGAAATCCGGCGAGTTCTTGTAAATCTCGATTATCTCATCCACCGTCAACCCGAGATTGCGCAGAAACGCCGTCACCGCGAATCGTGCCGTATGCGGCACGTTCACGCCGTCTCGTAGGTTGCTCAAAATCGCCGTGATACAAGGCGGGAAGCAGCTCGGATCCTTCACCCGGAAGCCCGCACTCGACTCAAACCCGCTATCGCCGAACTTCTTGCGCCGTTCCTCCAGCTCCGCTTCTATATCAGTGGTGTATTTCCGTATCGAGTCGCAGAGCGCTGCGGGAACCTCCAGCGGCAAGTCCTTTCTTATGCGCTCGTAGATCGCTTCCTGGATAATCCTGAGAAATTCGCTCTTCCTCAGGCTTACCTGTCCCTTCTCCAGTCCGCGATTCACCAGTTTCCACCGTTTATCTCGGAGATTCGTGGTATACCGCAAGTACTCAACGAACGGCAGTTGCACCTGCAGGTGCTCCTGTGGCAAGCCTGACAAATTGACGGTTATGTCAAACTCCCGTGCCATTTCGTAAATAACATCGGTTGCTGTACCAGCGCTTGCATCCTCTAACAGTTTGTTGTACGCCGATTTCGCCTCCGACAATGCATACCGACGCACAAGGTGCGCATTGCCGATACAGGAGACCAGAATACGAGCAAAGGGATAAGACAGCAATTCCATCTCTGCCTGTGCCGTACGCATGATCACCGGCTTGCTGACCGTGCCGTTCCGTATCGCCTCCCGAACTCGCTCTTTACCGCGCACACGCGCACGTTCAAACGCGACCTTTTTTGTTAAGTCGTCCAGTGTCACGCCAGACGCTTCTACATAGCTCGATGCCGCAGCCAGAAAAGGATAAAAGCTCAATCGTGCTTCTTCTTCTAACTCTAATTCGGATACTCCTTCATCCATCATTCCATGACGGGCTCGCGCACGACCCGCCTACCCTCTATCGATTATTCGGACTCAATCCGTGGCGCAAGCAGGTAACTGACCTTACACTTGCCGTCTGCCACTTCAAAATCGACCTGTAACGGGTAATCCTTGCCGAGGTTGAGCGTTATGTGGTCCGCATGGCTCATGCCCTTGGTCATTGCCGCGACGTAATCCAGCGAATACAGCGAATGGAGCGTTCCCGGAGTCATATGAATCAACTGCTCCTTCCTCAAGCCTAATCGCAGCTTGTCCATCTCGCCCTCGACCTCCATGTAGAACTCCTCGCCATCAACGCCGAGCACGATATGGTCTCCGATCTTCTCCGCAGCTCGTATCGTCCTTCTGAATTCCTCCAATTCGATGGTTACCTGCACGGGGAACTCAAGCTCCGGAACCTTCGGCTCTTTCCGTAACGAAGCGGGATCGAGCAAGGAAACGGTATACGCAAGGCTGCCCATCGTCGTGAACAATTTCTGCACCTGCTCGTCCAATTTCAAAGTGACCTTTTCCAGACCACCGATTCCGAGTATGTCATGTAGCTTAACGAAGTCAATGCCCGTCTCTATAGCCTCCGCATCCGACTCCTTCTCAAATCGAAAATCATCAAACGCATCGCGTTGCAAATCAAAAGAGATCATTGCCACATTTGCTGGGTCTACAGCTCGAAGTGTAAAACCATCCTCAGTTATTCGTAACTTTCCTTCATCTACTACCGCGGTAATTGACTCTATACTCTCTCTTAATACGGCTGCATCTATCTTAGCCTCAAACATCTCTCTTTGTTCCTCCTATGGCTTGATATACTATTACCTTACTCCTATTTAAACTATCCGGTGCGATACACCCCAGGAAAAAGCCGGATCGCGCAGCTCCTCCAGGAATAACAGCCACCCTCGTTCCTCTCGGTTACCGCCGCGTTTTCGCCGTTCTACAATAATACAACGCTGAGCTGTGCCGGGCGTTCGTTAGTTAGTTAGTCAATTAGTCAATTAGTTAAAGCGGCGCAGAAGAAAACGTTCTCCTTGCCCAGTGCACGCCGTAGATGAACGGTGTATCCAATGCTGCGATGAGTAATTTCACGATATACTGGCCGACGATCAGCGGAACAACGGGCAGCACACCGTAGAACGCTATGGTAATGAAGATCACGGTATCCAGGGCTTGCGAGGTCATCGTTGAGACATTGTTCCTCAGCCAGAGGTGTCTGCCCCCTGTCATTTCCTTTAGTTTATGGAATACGCGAACGTCCCAGTTCTGTGAGATTACATAGGCCACCAGACTGCCCAAAACGATCCTTTCAGTGAGTTGCAAGGTGGACTGAAACGCCTCTTGGCCGGTCCAAAAAGGTGCTGGCGGCCATGCTATTGCTACTTTCACGGCCAACACGAGTAAAATCGATGCGAGGAATCCGCCCCAAACCGCTTCTAACGCCTTCTTCTTACCGTAAAACTCGCATAAAATGTCCGTTACGAGAAAGCTCGTTGCATACACGATCACTCCGGCCGGCAAGGTGAACGTCCCGAATAATACTATCTTGTTCGCCAGAATTTGAGCCATGACGACCAGCCCCACGAAGATCCCAATAGTCAAGCCGGTGCCGTATTTCTCGCCGAGCGCCGCGATTATACTCGCGCCTGCTAACGTCAAAACGATCCATATCAGAATGAATTCGATCATCTAGTTCCTATTCCTCCGCACTTTCGGTCTCACAGAGCTGCGATACGCTTTATCCGCTCTACGCTTACGAGAGCACCTTATCTCAGGCATAGCAAACATACTAATCTATCTATCCTAAAAAACAATTTTAACTAATAAGAGGCCTAATCCCCACGAGCACCCTGAAGTACGGTGAATTGCGAGATCTGTTTTATCATGAATCTCGCTCCGCAATTCCTGTCCGTTGCGAAGAACGAAACCGCAAAATTTTTGTATGATGCCATCATATCATTATCCTTTTAGTCTGGCTAAAGCGTGGAAAAATAGCGGAAGTGGCCCGCGATGAAAGATGACGAAATGAACAAGGAGCAGCTCGTAACCGAATTGGCACGATTACGTCAACGAATTGCGGCGTTGGAACACGTGGAGCGTGAGCACCAGCAGGTGCGGGAGGCGCTGCAAGAGCGCGTCAAGGAATTGCATTGCCTCTATGGGATTTCTAAGCGTGTTGAGAAGCATGAACATGCGCTCACAGAGATACTCCAGGGCACTGTCGATCTCATTGCCCACCGCCTGGCAGTATCCGGAAATTACCTGCGCACGAATCGCTTTTGATAATGATGAGTTCAAGACGGAGACCTTCAGAGACACGCCTTGGAAGCAGGCCCGCGACATCACGATACACGGTGCGAGCATCGGCCTTATAGAAGTTTACTACACGGAAGAGAGACCTGAAAGCGATGACGGGCCGTTTCTGAAGGAGGAGAGAGAACTTATCAACGCCATTGCCGAACGATTGGAGAAAATCATCGAGCGCACGCAGGCGGAAGAGGAACTACGCGGGTCTAAGGAGGCATACCGCTCCATCTTCGAAACTACCGGTACCGCAAAGTCATCATTGAGGAAGATACGACTCTATCCCTTGTAAATGCGGAATTTGAGAGGCTCAGTGGTTATTCCAGAGAGGAGATAGAAGGTAAGAAAAGTTGGACAGAATTTGTCGTAGAAGGCGATTTGGAGCGAATGAAAGAGTATCAGCGTTTGCGAAGAACTGATCTCGGTTTAGCTCCTACGCGTTACGAGTTCCGGTTCATTGACAAGCAGGGCACGATTGAAGATATTTTTCTGACTGTTGACATGATTCCCGGAACAAAAAGGAGCGTAGCATCTCTTTTGGATATCACCGACCGCAAACGTGTGGAAAAAGAGCGAGAGCGCATTTTCAAAGATTTGGAAGCAAAGAACAGGGAGATGGAACGGTTTACCTATACGGTCTCACACGACTTACGGTCTCCGCTCATTACGATCCAAGGCTTCGCCAACATGCTCCAGAAGGATTTGGCACAGAACGAAGGCGAGAAAGCGAAAAACGATTTACCGTATATAACAAACGCTGCGACTACGATGGATCGCCTTTTGCGTGACACCCTCCAACTCTCACGCATTGGGCGCATAGCGAATCCACCAGAGGATGTACCGTTTGGAGCAATTGTTCACGACGCACTGGAGCAAACCGCAGGAGAACTAAAAGCTCATACTATTGAGGTTTCCGTAGCTGAGGATTTCCCCACCGTGCACGTGGACCAGATGCGGATCGTCGAGGTGCTCGTGAATCTTATTGCGAACAGCATAAAATATCGGGGCGACGAGCCGCATCCGAAGATAGAGATCGGGCACCGTTCGGAGGACGGAGAAATGGTATTCTTCGTGCAGGATAAGGGGATAGGGATCGATAAGAGCGAGCACGGAAACGTATTTGATCTGTTTTACCAGGTGGACGCGAGTGTTGAAGGAACGGGTGCGGGGCTTGCGATCGTAAAGCGGATAATCGAGGTGCACGGAGGTCGCATATGGATCGAATCGGAGAAAGGCAAGGGCACCACGGTCTGCTTCACGCTGCCCGTTGTGTAACGACGGCCCCGCCTGATTTGAGGCTCTGACTTGACGCACTATCTGATCTAATCGGTCCTCGGCTGGCCGGTTTATTTCAGTGCATGTGGCCACAAGGAACCCAAAACGTGTGGCGGGAGCCGACGATGAAGAACACCACCCAAATTTTTATTACGAGCTACGCCTGTTCTTAATGTAATGATATGACATTCGCGGATTTCGTCCTATCGGACTACGGGAACGCATCGAGCACGCCATCACCGGTAAATCGGATGATGGCAGCATTTGCCGCGGACTTCCGGCCCGATAAGGATATCAATTTGGGCGTCGGCTATGTGAACGAGAGAACGATCCCCTACGACCGCATTGAAGAGGCTCTGCACGCGGTACTTGCAGACCCCGAGAAATACAAAGTCCCACTCAATTACGGCGGCTCACAGGGCTCTCAGAATCTGATCGAGTCGATCGAGCGGTTCCACGTAGAACACGGTATCGGCGGGCTCACGCAGGAGATGGTGGATCGTAACGAGATTATCATTGGGCCGAACGGGGCGACGAGCATTCTCGAAGGAATTGCGCATGTCTTACAGCCGGGAATCGTCATCACCTCCGACCCGATGTACTATATCTATTGCCATTTCCTCGAACGGCAAGGATTTGAGGTGGTAACGGTACCTGAAGATGAGAACGGGATACGCATCGACGTCTTGCGCGAGAAACTCGAAGCGTTAGGCCCCCGGAGAACTGAGCTTGCATTCTTTTATGCCGTGACCATCAACAACCCGACGAGTACGATCCTCTCGAACGCCCGAAGAGCGGAATTAGTGCGGATTGTGACCGACTTATCTGCGGAAATGGGCAGGAAAATCCCGCTATTCTTCGATAAGGCCTACGAGAGTCTGGTGCATGACCCTACCGTGCCGCCACTAGAATCAGGCTTTCTGTACGATACAGAGGGGCTTGTCTATGAGATAGGAACGTTGTCGAAGATTCTCGCACCGGCCTTGCGAATCGGCTACATGATGGGCAATGACGGTCCGTTCTTACAAGCACTGATACAAAAGACGAGCGATGTCGGGTTCAGTGCCCCGTTGATTACCCAGGAGATTGCGAGTTACCTCCTGGACCATCATGTTCAGAGTCAAATAGCGGCGGTGAATCGGGGCTACCGGCAAAAAGCACGGGCAGTCAAGGGCTGGATAGACGAGCACTTGGGCGATGTTATAGCGGCATGCAGCGGCGGCAAAGCGGGTTTTTACTTCTATTTGACCTTTGATGGTATCCAAACAACAGAAGATTCCGCTTTTTTCAAATACCTCTCACGAACGACGGGCGACGTGGCTATCGACGGGCCTGAAGCGGATAAGAATCCGCGCGTAATCTATGTGCCGGGCGAATTCTGTGTGCATCCACGCGGTGACCTCGTTGAAGTTGGCAAACGGCAATTGCGGTTATCATACGGGTTCGAAGAACTCGAACGGATACGGGATGCGATTGCATTGATGCGCGAGGCGGTTGTGTTCGCGAGTCGATAATGCCTTCAGTATTCACACCACTACTCTGAGCCAAAATCAATGAAAGTAAAGTACGATGGAGGTATATATGAACGTAAACCTGACAAGGTGCGTCCGATCGAGTCATGAGTAGGAACAGACCAAAGCGAACGAAACGGCAAGAGCACAAGAAGGATGTGCAGAAGCAGCAGGCGTTAGAGCGAGAACTGGAGAATATCGTCGATTCTGCTGATAATGCACAGCAAGAGAAGATAAAGAAGATCTTAGCAGACGAGGAACTCGTAGAAATACGCCCTGAAGGTCTGGTGACAAAGGATAAGGACGGTAAAACGCGAGTTCACTTCTGGCGTTGAGGCAGTTAGACACAGTGGATGACCAGCTTTTTATACGACTACCGTTACGTACTCTTTATGTTGGGCACCTACGTAAACGTCGTTGCCGTGATTATCGGGAGCATCATAGGCGTGCTCCTGCATCAGCGGTTCCCTGAGAGCATCAGGAAGATCGGGTTTCAAGCGATTGGACTTTGTGTCCTGTTCCTCGGCATCAGCATGGCGTTGAAGACGGAGAATTTCCTTATTCTTATCTTCAGCATGCTCATCGGCGCGATTATTGGTGAACTGATGCATCTTGACCGACGTATTGATCAATTTGGTGAGTTCTTAAAAGCGCGCATCGGCTCAACCAACGACCAATTCTCCGAAGGGTTTGTTACTGCCTTCCTCATCTTCTGCATCGGTGCCATGACTATCATTGGCTCGATAGAAGATGGGCTCAACAACGATCCGTCGATCTTATTCGCGAAGTCGTTAATGGATGGCTGCGCGTCCATCGCGCTCGCCTCGACCTTCGGCATCGGCGTGCTCTTCTCCGCCATTCCGCTCTTCATTTTTCAAGGCGGCATAACGCTCCTCGCAGCTTCTTCAAAGGCGTTCTTTACCGAAACGCTCATCACTGAACTGAGCGCCGTTGGCGGCGTCATCTTAATGGGCCTGAGCATCCAGCTGCTGGATCTGAAAGAGATAAAGGTGGTCAATTTGTTGCCGGCGCTCATCGTCGTGATCGTCTTGGTTCACTTTTTTGGGTGAGGGGACTGATTGCTGCGAGACCCACTCGCCGGTTGAGGAACGTGAGCGAAAGACTTGGAATACTCAAAAACCTCTAGGGTTATTTTCGGTGGTAAGTCTCACTTAGGAAAAAACAGAAACTTTTTAAGTAGCTATCTTTTCCTCAACGGTGAAGAATGATTCCTAGCAATATATGCTCCTCAACGGTGAAGAATGATTCTTAGCAATATGCGCTCCACAATTAGGGCACTGATTAGATTCGGGGGGTATTACAAAGCGGAAACCGCATTCTTCACAACAATCAGGAGATTGAGATGCTGATGCATTAACAAATCGGGATACTGTACTTATGGCAGTACCAGGAGTTATTTCTAACTCGTCAATCGAATGATTCACAAACTCCTTAAGTTTTCCTCTCAACTCAGATACATCCGCAGACATGTTAGATTGATCCTGTTGAATTTGATCGACCTTCATGGATTGATCCTGTTGAATTTGATCGACCTTCATGTAAAGATCAGTGATCATACTAATAGATGCTGGCGTGTACATTTTTTCAACAGTTTCATACCAGAAATCTCTCATTTCTCTAATCATTGTTCGCTTTTCAGGATTAGCGCCATAATTTGAATGGCAACTTGAACACAAAAGTACCGCGTTGTCTAAATCATCAGATCCGCCTTGACCCTCGGGGATGATATGATGCACTTCTAAGCTCAAATCAGATTTTTTACAAATACAACATTGAAACGCTGCTTTTTTTCTAGCCTCTTGTTTTACTGGGTTGGGGAATGACATGCTTAATCATTTAGATGTTACCTATATAAGCCTTACCATCCATCTTCGAAATACGAAAGAAGCGATAAAGCGATTTAAAGGTTAACTCAAAAAGCCCAAGTCAACTGCTTGATAATCAAAATTCTCTTCTTCTATCCAAACCCGCTAAAACTAAAAAGCGAAGCGCTTATGGAAGAAGTGGAAAATAAAAAATGGACAGTTGACTATCCGATAATACGTTGTAAAGTTCTTTCCGCGATTCCCGTTTTCCGTGCCATATCCGCTATAGACTTATACCGCTCTGCCTCTATGCCCTCTACGTACAATTCTGCGATATACTTCTCCTCATCAAGTCCCGCAACCTTCAAAACTTCAATCGCAAAAGAATTTTAGAAGGTGAAGAGAGGTGTTTTTTATCGGACTCAATGGCGAAGCTTATACTTGAAGTATGGTTTATTATATGTTGAGTCCTAATATTATTTCGCCTACTATCCCAAAGAGCTTGCCCCTTCATAAACATACCTCCTTTTCGTTCCACTCGAGGAACATCCCAAGGATACTTGCGCCTCTCAGTTTCCTGATAAACGCCTCATTTGGG
>DATKXZ010000099.1:0-20282 GCA_035528755.1 Desulfobacteria bacterium
GATGATGTTACCCGTGTTCCTCTTTCGGTAGTCCAGACAATCCAGATTCAAACATATCTGCCCTTTTGAATTTGCTCCGGCCATGGAATAAGTTATTAGATCGGGTGTTTATAAAAGTCACGGTTTGTGGGACATTACCCATGATTTAAGCGCAATATCTCATCTTCGAACTTGGGCCGACCCTAAAAAGAAAGAAAACCTGATAAAATGCGTTATTGATGTTATAAATAGCGTTCAAAGCCTGGATACTTGTGGGAACAATAGAGGAGAGATATGTAAAATAATTAGCATTGGTTTAGATATAGATCACGACAATGTTAATCTACTAAACTGCTACAATGAAAATAGGTGTTCGATTTTTGAGAATAAATAGATAAAAAAGAAAAATTTAATTTTTTCTTTTTTCGGCTCGTAAAATGAGCTACCTACTGTGTGGTAAGGGGCATGGAAACCAACCCCTGAAATCTATTCATAAAACTAAAATCGTTAAAGTCTAAAAAGAGAATAGAAATACAAGCAAGCGGGGGTTGCTGAGTCTGGAAAAGGCGCAGGGCTTAGGACCCTGTCTCGTAGGAGTCCGCGTGTTCGAATCACGCCCCCCGCATGATTTTACCAGTAAATTTATCGCCAGCCACGCACCGTGCCTTCAGAATCGGCCCTCACTGCTACCGTCGATTTTCCCGTGACCGTGACAAGCGCAGTTCATGTCAATTTTCAGATAAGATGAGATAGATACGTTTTAAACCATTCCAAACTCAGATCGATCACTTTATTTAAGTGTGCACGGTGAGAAAAAACATGGTCCGCACCTTCTACAATCTCCAGTCGTTTTGGTTCCGGTGCAGCCTCGTAGAGCTTTTGAGCATGCTCGGACGGAACCACCACATCCGAGCTGCCGTGTAGAATGAGAATGGGAGGCGCGCTTCTTACCGCTTGTAGTAAATCATAGTTCCGCAGATCGTCGTAGAATCCGTTTCGGAATCTGCTACCTGTCGGGCTTTGAAGTATCGTATACGGTGTGGCTAGGCTTACCAAGGCTTTGATTATGTTATCCTGGGCCGCTACGGCAACCATGCCGCCAAAGCTAGAGCCAATAACGCCCACTCTGCGCATATCAACCTTGCCTGTTTCTTCTAGAAATCGTAAAGCACATTTGTAATCGCTGATTCTTCTTGTCAGGCTTACATCCTCAAACTCACCCTCGCTTTTCTCTGACCCGCTCCCACAGCCCCGGAAATTGAATCGCAAGCATGCGTAGCCTTCATCAGTAAGTCTCGCGGCTATGGTGGGCCATTTACCGCTATCCTTACTGCTCTCTAAACCATGCAACGTAACAATGCATGGCGCTTTTTCGTACGGCAGATGCAGGTTTCCGAATATTTTCTGATTCTCAGAATAAAAGGTGATCAGTTCTTCCATCTTTGCTGTGGACTAAAATGCATGAATAACTGCTTCCGTTCCTAAAAGGCGCTACTCGTATTCCACTGATCGTATCGCTTCGAACGGTATAAACCCTATCTCGCCGAGTTGATGTAATTTCCCCTTGCCTTGTATACTAACTATCCGATTCTTCTTATCGATTATGCAATCCTTGTATGTTTCTGTCTCTCCGGTCACGAACCTTACTTTTGCGGTTACTACCATTTTACCCTCCCCCTTTCTATCCCTCCGAGCATCTGACTATTATGGAATAAAGGTATACCGGTATCCTTAAAGCTTTCGTGTCGCGCACCGTTAGTCGAACGATTTGGCGCGTAGCAACGGCTTTAAGTACGATAGGTGGAGAAGATAAACTAAGTAGAGGGAAAGAGTATGGATGGATCAACCAAGAAGAGAAAGCTGCTTCGTGATTTGTATAGATCAATGGATGCAACGGAACTGAAGTTTCTTCGTGATTTGTACGACGCGTGCGGTGGAATAGCGAATCCGATTAGCCTGGAGGATGTGGAAGGCTATAGCGAGGAAGACGCCGAACGTTACCTGAAACAGCTTCTGGACAAACGGCTGGTTGAACGGCTTTCAAGCGGTAGTATTTATCTCACAGGGAACGGCTTCTTTATCTGTGCGGAACTGCTAAAGGCCGGCCGCCAAGAGTGAATAGACTGGTGCCATTGCTGGTGGTTGTTGCTTCAGCGTGCGCCAGTCTAGCATCAGTCTCAGAGTAAGAGTAAGTACACCTACGCGAGTGAACCGCTCGGAGCACATACGTTTATACGTCACGCTACTAAAGATACTCTACGAGATACAAAGAATGCCCGCGCTCACGTTCTACGGTGGTGTAAACGAAATCGGAGGCAACAAGATTCTGTTCGAAGCAGACGGCACGAAGCTCTTCCTCGATTTCGGCATGAGCTTCAACGTTGCTAACCAGTACTTCGCCGAGTTCTTACAGCCGCGGAAATGCACGGCGTTAACCGACTTCTTCGAATTAGGGCTTCTGCCGGATATCACGGGCGTTTACCGAACGGATTACCTCACGCATATGGGGCGGCCGGAAGAGGAGCGAAGCGTCGATGCCGTTCTTCTTACCCATGCTCATGCAGACCACGCACAATACCTCCATTTCCTGCGGCCGGATATCCCTATTTACTGCACGGAAGCGACACGAACCATCCTCCAGGTAGTAGAAGAGACAGGCAGCAACCCGTTGTCAGACTTGATCACCGCCTGCGATGCGTTCACGTTTTACACAAACCGGCGGGGAACCGTAAGCAGAGTAACACGCAGGAACACGGAGTTTGTCCACGAGCGAAATTTCCGCGTGCTGGAGCCAGAGCAGCGCGTTACAATTGGCTCGGTGGAGATCGAAGTGGTGCCCGTGGATCATTCCTTACCCGGTGCGTGCGGCTACATTATCCATTCAGGCGAGGGCACCTTAGTTTACACGGGCGATATCAGGTTCCACGGCTCTAATCAAGCGTTAAGCAACCGATTTATCGAAAAAGCGAAAGCCGCTAAGCCAACATGGCTTGTATCCGAAGGTACACGAATTGATAACCCCCAGCAGGACAGCGAAGCAGGCGTAAAGAACGAAATCACGCGGTTGATCGCTACGGCACGAGGCCCGGTCTTTGTCGAGCATCCAATTCGCGATCTTGACAGGGTAAATACGATCTTTGAAGCTGCTCGGGCGAATCAGCGCGAATTTGTCGTGCCTCTGAAACTTGCGTATCTCGTAGAAGCAATGGGCTCATTAGCTCCTTTCGAACTCGGTGACGTGAAGATTGTAGTGCCCAAAAAGAGCTGGGGCTTAATCGACCGGGCAGGAATGGATAGTAGATTAATCGAGCAGGACTATGCGAATTGGGAAAGAGCCTTGATCAATCGAGAGAACGCAATGACCTGCAACGAGTTGCAGAACAATCCCGAGCATTACGTGGTCTCCATGAGCCTCTGGGAGATAACTCAACTTACCGATATCCAGCCGAAAGCGGCGATATGGATAAAATCGTCCTGCGAACCGTTCAGTGATGAGATGATATTAGACGAGGAGCGAAAGAGACACTGGTTAGACCATTTTGGAATCAGGGAATATGCCGCTCACGCGTCCGGACACGCGTCGGGATCTGAACTAAAAGCAATGATTACGGAGATCGATCCCGAACGGGTGTTTCCGGTGCATACGGAACGCCCAGAACTGTTCAAGGAGTTCTTTACGAACGTGGAGCTTGTTGAACCGGGGAAGAGGTACACTTTGTGAGGATTTGGTTTGTCAGAGCACTATTTCAGGAATGAATTGTCTTCAATGCTAATTGCAAAAGCCGCCATTTAACGGCCGTTTCAGGGGTTTTCACTCATAAAACAGCCCTAATAGGAACACTTATAACCTCCCAGGATATTAGATATGTACGATGTCTTCGACTTCCAAGTACCACGAGACGTTAAAGGAAACTTTAGCGAATGAGCTGGGAATAGCGAAAGAGGCAAGGAGAAAGGGTTTTGATCCCGCGCCAGCTCCTGAGATACACATCACGAAAGACCTCGCGGAACGCGTGGAGGCACTTATCGGCGTTAAGGGCTTGAGTACGCGGATACACGAATTGGAGCGGGAAGGTAACGGTCGGGAAGAGATCGCGTTACGGATCGGTTCGGATTTCGTTGAAGGCAGATTCGGCGAGTATAAAAGGATAGAGGTAGTCGAGCACGCTGTGCGGACTGCCGTGGCGATACTCACGGAAGGCGTGGTTGCGGCGCCCATAGAGGGAATCGCACGCGTGGAATCGGATAGAAACGACGACGGTAGTGAGTACATCAAGATATTTTATTCGGGGCCAATAAGAAGTGCGGGCGGAACTGCTCAGGCGCTATCGGTATTGGCCGGTGATTATATAAGGCGGAAAATGGGTTTTGAGGCGTATCATCCCCGTGAAGATGAGATCTGCCGGTATGTGCTGGAAGTTTCGGTCTATGCGCGGATAAGCGGCTTGCAATACACGCCGAGCGATGAAGAGATACGGGAAATCGTGCGGAGCTGCCCGATTTGCATTGACGGCGATCCTACGGAAGAGATCGAAGTGGGCGGTTATACGGGACTTCAACGCGTTGCAACCGATAGGGTACGGGGCGGAATGGTGCTTGTGCTCACGGAGGGGGTCGCAATGAAGGCGCCGAAGATCAAGCGCCATGTCGATCGCCTCGAACTCGAAGGCTGGGATTGGGTAACAAAGCTGGTGAAATCGAAGGGTGAGCAACGAAAGAAGAGCTTCTTAGCTGATCTAATCGCCGGAAGACCGGTATTTGGTGGGCCATCGGCAAAGGGTGCATTCAGCCTCCGTTACGGGCGTGCACGCAACACGGGACTGGAGACCATCGGATTGAATCCGACGACAATGTCATTGTTAGGGTTCCTTGCGGCGGGAACGCAGATTAAACCGGAACTACCAGGTAAGGCAGGCTGCGTTGCCCCTGTGGACTCGATCGAAGGGCCAACGGTGAGATTGAACGACGGTTCGCTCGTCAGATTAGATCCCCAGACGTTCGGCGAGTTCGAGACGGAGGTAGCCGAGATAGTGGATTTGGGCGAGATACTCATTGATTACGGCGATTTCTTGGAGACCGGCCATCGTTTAATGCCCGGTGCATACGCGCATGAGTGGTGGTTGAAGGAGTTAGAAGCGATATCAAAGGAAGAAGCAGCGAAATGGCGGTTGAAAACGCCGAGCCAGGCAGAAGCGATAGAAATCTCGTCCGTGTACGAGGTGCCGCTCCATCCTGCGTATACCTATCTCTGGGAGGACATAACGGACGAGGATAAGGGTTACCTCGCTGCGTTTATCTATGAAAAGGGGGTTGTTGAGGGAGAAACGCTCTTGATTCCCGATGATGAGCGCGTGAAGCGAATTCTGGAGGATTTGCTTGTTCTGCATCGAACCACTGTTGGTGCGAAAAAAGGCTTTTTGACGATCTCGGAGCCGAATGCATTGTTGCGGTGTTTAGGCATAACCGAGGATTTGAAACGTGACGAATCGGTACGGTTAAGGACGAGGAACAAAGCGCCGACACGAATCGGTATGCGGATGGGCAGGCCGGAGAAATCAAAAGAGAGGAGGATGAAGCCTGCGCCGCATTCGCTCTTCCCGCTTGGTGACTATGGCGGTAAGAACCGATCGTTGAAGGAAGCCTTGAAGAACGAAGTGATAGATGTGGAGCTACAGGCGATCGGCCGGGCGGGCAAAACGACGACGGCAACCAACAAAACACGACATAGGAACGGAGATACGAAGAAGAGCATTGCTCTACGGAGCTATTATCAGAAGACGATGAAGCGAATGGGCGAGGATCATACGAACACGAGCAAATTGAACGTGAAATGCGTAAAGGGGCTTATATCAAAGCAGAAAGTGGCCGAGCATCTCGGAAAGGGGATTTTGAGGGCGAAGCATGACGTGGTCGTGTTCAAGGACGGCACGATACGCTACGACTTCACAAATTTACCACTCACGCATTTCAAACCCGACGAGATCGGCTTAAGCGTGGAAAAAGCGCGTGAATTGGGCTATTCGCACGATACGAACGGCGAGGTGTTGCAGACAGGTACGCAGGTGGTAGAGCTCAAGCAGCAGGATATTATTATTTCCGTTGACGCCGCGTCGTATTTGCTGAAGGTGTCGCAGTTTGTGGACTCGCTGCTCTCGCAATTCTACGGCTTAGCGCCTTATTACAACGCATCACGTAAGGAAGACCTCATCGGGCATCTCGTGCTCGGTCTGGCACCACACACCTCTGCGGGGATACTGGGAAGGATAATAGGGTTCACAACGGCTTCGGCATGTTATGCGCATCCCTTTTTCCATGCCGCGAAACGTCGGAACTGCGACGGTGACGAAGACTCTGTTCTGCTTCTGCTCGATGCACTGCTCAATTTCTCGCTGTCATTCTTACCAGAGAAGAGGGGGGGTAAGATGGACGCGCCGCTTGTGCTCATTCCGTTCATCAATCCGAAGGAAGTGGACAAAGAAGCGCACAATGTTTCTACAGCACGTGAATATCCCCTGGAGTTCTACGAAGCGGCTTGCGCGGGCAAATCACCAAAAGAGGTGGAGATAGAGACCGCAGCGAGTAAAATAGAGGAACCAAAGGATGCCTACGGATTCGGCTACACGCACGAGACCACGGATATCGCGGCAGGTCCTGTTAATTCGCTCTATAAGCAACTGGATACGATGGTGGAAAAGATGGAGGCGCAACTGCGGTTGGCACGGATGATACGCGCGGTAAATGCGAGCGAAGTTGCAGAGACCGTTATAGATAACCATTTCCTCCGTGACATCAAAGGGAACCTCCGTGCGTTCGGCTCACAGAAGATGCGGTGTAGCAAATGCAATGCGAAATACCGGCGAATACCGCTGAGTGGCGTATGCAAGCGGTGCGGCAGTAAGATCGTTCCCACCGTGCATGCGGCGAGCATCCGAAAGTATCTCGCTGTCTCGTTACGCATTGCAGACGAGTACGACGTATCCACGTACACGAAACAACGGCTGGAACTCTTAGACAAGGATATACAAGCGCTCTTTCCCGTCGCACCGGAGAAGCAGAAAGCTTTGAGTGATTTCATGTAAAACCTTTTCTTTTAAAGAAAAGCTTTACCAAAAGAAAAATGAGCGCCTGACCCCTTATCCCCTCCCCCAGCCAAAAAAGAATTTAGTTTGGGATTAAACCTTTTTCTAAAAGGTTTGACTTACCAACCCTCCCGGCCACCCAAAAAACCGCCGGAAGCCACTTAGCAATCCTCACGGCCACAAAAGGAACCAAACCCCCTAGTTAGGGAATCAAACCTTATTCTGAGGGGTTCAACGTAGTAATCTGCGGGACTAAAAAAGAAAAAGGGGAAAAGGCCAATTCCTTTCCTCTGATTCTGTTATTCTAACATAATCGCCGGTATCCAGTCCGTGTATGTCTTGCCATTAACGTCGACGAACTCCTCACAGGTAATTCTCCCTCCTGTCACTACCTTGCCGGGAGTATGGATGATCTGCGGATACGAGCCCGTCTCAATGACGTACCGGTACTCATGGTCTTCCAAAAGCGTTACCTCAGAAACGAGAGTAATATTATGCCAGTCGCCCTGGTATCCTTGCCACACGCCACTTGCAATCGGCTTCGTGTTCTCGTAGAGCTCGATCGATTTGGTGTGCCCTCCCGTCCCTTCGCAGTAGTAGGTGTACAAAGTGCTCACGGTGAGGTTCCGTGCCGGTACAATGGTACCTGTAAAGGTCCCTGAAATGCTCGGATAGGTGCCTTCTCCGGTATCAAATATCGGAAGTTCTGCCGGTGGTAACACGGCAAGCAGTGGATCGCCTACGTACAACCGGATGGTAACTGTGTTGTTCACGAGATCTCGTGAGAATGCAGGCTCACCCGGTGGTTTCACGGTCGGAAGCGTCGTGACATCCGGAACTTCCAGTAAAAAGCCCAAACCGCTCTTGAAGACTTTGCAGGTTTCAATGTCCATGTCGCCGACGTTGATGGTGATGTCGGTATAGGCATCATCAGTTGAATTACCCGGCGTAGTATCGGTTACGTCGACGTTAAGCACAACGGCATCGCTGATGCCCATGCCATCGTATTCAGGGGGAAGATATGCTGCCAAATCGCTCGAATTGGCTATCGTTATGTTCGAGGTAACGCCGACATCGACGTTTGTGTATGGATCTTTAACCAGAGGCAACCAATCTCCACCATTCGTTATATTGCCCGATGAATTATAAGGTGTGAACGTATCGCCTATTCCATTGCCGTTTGTGTCCTTTCCGGTGTAATCACTCCAGTAGTTTCCGCCGAGCCACGAGCCGCCGATGATGTTTGTTCCCGGAGTTTGAGTGATGTTCCAGATGTTGTTTCCATTGTCGTAGGCGTTATTGGCGTTGTCGAAGTAATTGTTGTAGATGGTGTTGTTGTTTGAAGAGGAAGAGAGGTGGATGCCGTACTCATTGTTTGAAATTTCATTATTTGTTATAGAACTGTTTGAAGAACCGTCCAGTAAGATCCCCTCATTATTTTTGTAAATATAGTTATCACTTATTGTGATGCGGGAACCACCGACATAGTTACAATTAATGCCCCGGGTATTGTTGATAAAACTATTATTTATAATTATTGGAGAAGAATTCTCTCTTAACGTCATTCCAGCTCCGCCATTATCCAAAAATGTATTATTATCTATAACTGGAGAACAAGAATATACATAGGTTCCATCCAGGGTATTGTTCTTGATTATATTATTCTCTATACGTGGTGAAGCTCCATCCCAGCAACATATGCCAATATTATTTACAGTTATAATATTATTAATAATGGTGGGGGAATTATGATTACAATACACTCCACAGTTGATATGCCCATGATCTGATATACCACTATTAGTCAATTTAAATCCACTAATAGTGCAGTTATTTATTGATACGTCTATTACATCAGCAAATCCTCTCGCATCAATAATCGTCTCGTTCCTATCCTCGCCGATCAGCGTGAGCCGCTTGTTCACAACAACATTCTCATTATACGTTCCCGCATCCACGGTAATCGTATGCCCATCCAAGGTCTCAGGATCATCGATCGCCGCTTGAATGGTTGCAAAGTCTTCGCTCGTGTTGATGTTATGGACTGGGAGTTCTGCTGAGTCTCCTTCCAATTTAATCAACCACGCATCAGACTCGCCCGCTCCGAAAGATTCGGTAGAGCCAGCAATGATGTAGCCGCCATCGGTCGTCTGCTGCACTAGGTAACCATAATCCTCAGAAGAACCACCAAACGTCCTGTTCCATTCCTCCGTGCCATTTGCCGCTGTTTTTATTAACCATACATCCCACCCGCCCGCGCCGAAAGATTCGGTAGAGCCAGCAACGATGTAGCCGCCATCGGTCGTCTGCTGCACTGAGTAGCCCTCCTCATAAGAAGACCCGCCAAACGTCTTGTTCCACTCCTCCGTGCCGTTTGGCGCTGTTTTGAGCAACCACACATCCATAAAGCCCGCGCCGAAAGATTCGGTAGAGCCAGCAATGATGTAGCCGCCATCGGTCGTCTGCTGCACTGAGAAGGTGTAGTTCTCCGCAAAAGGAAAAGAAGACACGCCAAAGGTCCTGGTCCATTCCTCCGTGCCATTTGCCGCTACTTTGAGCAACATCATATATACCCCACTGAAATCAACAGTACTGCCAGCAATGATGTAGCCGCCATCGGTCGTCTGCTGCACTGAGTCGCCCCCTTCAAAAGAATAAGACCCGCCAAAGGTCCTGGTCCATTCCTCCGTGCCATTTGCCGCTGTTTTGATTAACCACACATCATCCATAAAGCCCCCCGCTCCGAAAGAATAGGTAGAGCCAGCAATGATGTAGCCGTCATCGGTCGTCTGCTGCACTAAGCAGCCACAATCAAAATCAGACCCGCCAAAGGTCCTGTTCCATTCCTCAGTGCCATTTGCCGCTGTTTTGAGCAACCACACATCCTGCTCGCCCGCTCCGAAAGAATAGGTATAGCCAGCAATGATGTAGCCGCCATCGGCCGTCTGCTGCACTGACTCGCCATAATCCTCAGAAGAACCACCAAAGGTCCTGTTCCATTCCTCAGTGCCAGTTGCCGCTGTTTTGAGCAACCACACATCTCCTCCGCCCGCTCCGAAAGAATCGGTGCCGCCAGCAATGATGTAGCCGCCATCGGTCGTCTGCTGTACTGAGCCGCCCTCATCAAAAGAAGACCCGCCAAACGTCTTGTTCCATGCCTCCTCGGGTGCTGTAGCTCCACTTGCGCATCCAACACTTACCAATGCAAGCATGACGAAAAAACCCGCAAAAATCAAACCTTTCCAAAATTTCCTTCTTTCGCTTTTCATTTTTCTTCTTCACATCTTACCAAGAATTACACCAGCATATCGCCTCACGCATACACGCTTCTCGTTCTTATCGCGTCCAAATAAAATTTTCTTCTTCATTTCCGCCCTTTTTTGCCTTCCGCCCCCTTATTAAATGAGCCGCTGCTAACAACCTCTCGATTACAAATACGGCTCTAAAATCTCGCGTTACCATTTCTTCTTAGCGTCCCTTTTGCGAGTGCGCATCTACCTACTCGATAGTGCACAAAGTTGCGGTCCTCGAGTTGATGACCGGACCACCCAGAAAAGTCATTTGCACAACAACTTTAAAAGTTTTTCGGTTTTGTGCATTTTTTCATTCGAGAAATTATATTGTATATATGATAGTCATATGCATTACCGTTCAGCCATTGCTGCCCGGGTCAACTATTCATAAGATAACGACCTATAACATACATTACAGGGGCCCAGATACCGATGAACACTAAACTTCTCCGTGTGATTCTTTTGAGCTTTGTTCTCTGCTGCATTGCGGTTGCTTTAGTTGCACCATCGGTGGGTGCCGTTAACGGCAACGAACAAGTAATTTACGTGCTGAGAATAGAGGGTACGATTACCGAAGGCACGGCCTTGGATGTTGTCGAAGGCTTACAGGAGGCTGAGGAGATGGGGGCCGAAGCGGTACTGGTCGAGCTCGATACGCCGGGTGGGATCGTTGGTTCTACGCTAAAAATAACCGAAGCAATGCTGAATTTAGACGTGCCGGTTATCACGTACGTAGCGCCGAAAGGCGCAATAGCGGCATCCGCAGGCTCATTTATCCTCATCTCGGGTAACATCGCGGCAATGTCGCCCGGAACGACAACCGGAGCGGCAATGCCGGTCGAGATCGGTGTAGAAGGGCGAAAGGCCGCGGATAATAAGACCATAAACTTCTTCGCCGGGCATATCGAGAGCATCGCGGCCTCTCGAGGTCGAAACGCAACGCAAGCCAAGCGCTTTGTTACCGATAACGACGTGCTCAACGAGAATCTCGCATTAGAACGAGGAATAATCGATCTCATCGCAGAGGACGAGACAGAGCTTTTAAACACGGTTGATGGCATGACCGTTAAAATAGGAACTGAGAACAGAACACTAGCGACAAAAGACGCATCTCTCCACATCAAGGAGAAAACGGTGCGATCTACACTATTAGAAACGCTGAGCGATCCGCAAATAGCAGTTATTCTGCTAATGGTTGGTATATACGGCCTGATCTTCGGCTTCATGTCTCCGGGGACCTACGTACCGGAAATGATCGGTGCGATCTGCCTGATTTTAGCGCTGTACGGCATAGGGCTGTTCGAGGTAAACGTGTTTGGAATACTCCTGATTGTCATCGCTGTTCTGCTGTTCATTGCGGAGGCGCTTACGCCTACCTTCGGGATTCTTACCACCGGCGGTGCCGTATGCTTGATCATCGGAGCCTTGATATTACCGAAAGAGCCTTTTCTCATTAGCCCGGAGTCCGGCTGGTTCGGGGGTTTCGCATTGACGATAATCGGCTTTGCGATAGCATCCGCGGCTTTCTTCTTCTTCGCTATGGGTGCCGTGCTGAAGCTGAGAAAGCGAAGAGCGCAAGTAGGTGGCGAAGAGCTTATCGGACGAGTAACGAAGGCTGAGACAGAAATCAACGAGGACGAAGGCACGGTAAAATTGAGAGGAGAGATCTGGAACGCTCGAACTGCGGCCGGTGACCGGATATCCGAGGGTGAAAAAGTGGAAATAATAGATCGAGACGGGTTAACGTTAATCGTGAAACGGAAAGAGCCGTGAGATTCGTTTGGCAGTCATATGGGACTTGACGGTTAGAGAACCGCTTTGAGGGGGGTAATAAATGGGCGTTTTATTAGGGGCACCGGTATGGTACGGAAACAGGCCATTCAAGACGACTTTGGAAGAGCTTTACAAAATTGGCCTGGACTACATCGAGTTTTCGCTGGATTATCCACTGCCCGATAGCATGCCCGTAGCGGAGCGAGAAGAGCTAAAGCAGTTGACAGAGGAATTTGATTTGAAAATCGGATTCCATTCGCCGATTGATACACCTGTAGCGCATCCGCGGGATGAGATAGCAGCTGCGAGCCTGGCCGTTTTAAGAAACTGCATGGCATTTTCCGCCGTGTTTCTACCGCGATCGCTCTACTACAATTGCCATTTACATCCACGGGTAACCACGTACAAACTCGATGACGTGCGACAGCAGATAAAACAGAAAAGTCTTGGAAGATGCGAGGAGCTAACGCGACTAGCTTCGGAATTTGGTATACCTCTCTGCGTGGAGAATGAGTTAGTCCCGTTTGATAAGTCCGACCTGATACACGATGCGCTTTCGCGCTTCTATCCCCATCTGCAGTTCACCTTCGATGTGGGGCATGCGATAAAGGCTGAAGTGCGCCACTCAAAAACCAAAACGGGTGGCGGGGACTATCAGGATTACCTGAAGAACTGGATAAACAAATGCGGTCAGAAGATACTGGTGGTGCACGTGCATGATTGCGTCTGCACCGGAAATGTAGTGCGAGACCATCTATCTCTGGGTAAAGGTGACTTGGATCTCGATACGGTATTCAAGCTCTTGAAATCCACCACCTGTAAGTATCTGCTGGTAGAGACGTTTTGGCAGAATAAAGCGAAGAAGGAGATGGATTACGAAGAACTGGGCAGAAGCGTGGAGTTATGCAGAAGCTATCTTTGAACAGCCCTTCTTTTAAAAGAGCACGTGACCACAGGAACGGGGAGAAGTATCAACTAAAAGCGAATAGGGAAAAAAGAAGCGAGTTATAGAGAACTGCAGAAAAAAATTCGAAACAAGAAAATATGGCCAGAAGTATATAGGAAGGTGGATGTTACCGCCGGTAAGTCGGAAAACTCCGTACTTTATTTATATACTATTAATAACCCTTGGTATAATCTGTACCCAAAAAGGCATCAGGGCATAGCAATATGCCCGCGAAGGCAGAAGCGAGGGGGAAGAAGAAGAAATGGTAATGGAACGGACGTTCATGATGATAAAGCCAGGGAGCGTAGAGCGAGGACTTGTAGGAGAGATTATCGGGCGATTTGAGAAGAAGGGATTGAAAATCGTGGCGCTAAAGCTCTCACAACCAACGAGAGCGCTTATGGAGGAGCACTATAAGGAACACCAGGGGAAGAGCTTCTACGAAGAATTAGTTTCTTATATGATATCAGGATTAGCAGTATCTGTTGTGCTCGAAGGTGAAGATGCAATCGCCGTGGCGAGGAAAATAGCCGGTACAACGGATCCGAAAGAGGCGGAACCCGGGACCATACGTGGCGATTACGGGATAGACCTGCGGCGCAACGTCGTACATGCGTCAGACTCAATAGGGGCTGCGATACGTGAAATCGCCCTTCATTTCAGCGACTCTTTTGCAACTAAACTCGTCTCGCAAGAGGCAGAGTGTGTAAGTACCGCCTTATAGAACTAGTCTCGTGAGCGAGGCACGAATGAATGGTGAGCAGGGGTGCGGCCGAGACTATTCGTGGCTGCGTCTGGAATTTACGTCAGCAGCCGCACCAAAAACTTTACGTAGTTTGTCAAATCGCTTAGCCTAACGTTCTCATCAGGGCCGTGTGCGTTGCTTTCCATCCAATTACCAACGCTGAATGCGCACACCGGCTGCTTCGTCCGTTGTACTACATACGCTACGTCCAGACCACCCTGCACCCCTATTACTCCTTTAGAAACGCCAAAAGCATCCGTTGCCGCAACCTGCACACGCTTTACCCACTCGTCATCGGGATCGGTGAACATAGGCGGGAATCCAGGCTTCGGATACAAATCCAGCGCAATCCCGTGCTTACTCGTTATCGCTGCTACCGCGGCTTCAAACTCTTTTACCACGTCTTCTTCCGCTTCTTCGGGGATGTAACGCCGGTCGCCCCGCACGGTGCAGCTCGGAGGTATCAGATTCTCCTTCACACCGCCGTTTATCATTGTAACGTTAAAAACGGACGTTATGTGCTTCCGGCCCGTCAGTTCCGTCATCTGTGGACTGGATGGCGCCTTCGATTCCCTGCGCTCAACGTCCTTCTTCAGTGCTTCTAACTCCCGGATCACGAGCGCTGCGTTTTCTACCGCATTCACACCCAGAAATGGCATCGAGCTGTGGCACGATCGCCCGTGCACCTTCATCTCCCAGTTCATCACACCGTTCGTTGCCACGCAGACACCCTCGTTATTGGTATCCATACACAGTAAATAATCGCCCTTCAAGAGGTCGTCATCGGCAAAGAAGCACAAGCCTGAGTAAAGTCCTATCTCTTCATCTGTGGTCAACGCAACCTGGATATTGTACCTACTCTCCAGACCCTGCTCAGTCATAATGCGCAGTGCGGTTAATAGTGCGGCGACGCTTCCTTTCGAATCCGCGACACCGCGCCCGTATATTCTGCCGTCCTTCATCACAGGCTCAAAGGGCGGCGTGCTCCAGCCTTCGCCCGCCGGAACGACATCCAGATGCGTGTAAATATCCACACTCTCTTCTACGCCGTAATCCTTGGTAGCGAGCAGGTTTACTCGCTCACCGCTCAATTCCGCACTCTTTTGCCGCGTCTCATAAATATCCGCTGGCATCTCTATTCGGTCGCATGTGAATCCAAGATCGTCAAAAATAGGAATGAGCCAATCAATTATCTCGCCGTAATGTTCGCCAGGCGGCACGAACGTTGGTATCCTGACCAAAGCCTCGAGAGAATCAATAAGATACTTCTGCGTCTCTTTGCTTTCCACTATCTCGTCCAGATCTTTTTTCCTTTGCTCTTCCACCTTTCGCCCTTCTTCGTTCATCATCATACAAAACTCTTATATACGCAGACAAAAATAGTAGGGATATACCACCTGCGGGTGAGACGGAAAGGAGGGAGTCGTAAGTCATGCAAGAGAAATTTAGCTGCACGATCGTTGATTGGAACTATGCCTACGACCTTTGCAAGGATGTGGGTGAGGAGATAAAGGCTGTGGGCTTCAAGCCGGAAATTGTTGTTGGCGTGGCGCGAGGCGGCTGGTATTTAGCTCGCATGCTCTGTGATTTCTTCATGCTCAAAGATCTGCTCAGTTTGAAGATGGAACACTGGGGGATAACAGCTACGATTACGGGCGACGCAATGCTGAAATACGGGCTTGACGAGAAAGCACGCGAGATGCTGAGCGGGAAACGCGTGTTAATCGCTGATGACGTCACTGACACGGGCGATAGCCTAAAACTGGTCGTCGAGTATGTTAAATCCCTGGGTGCCCGGGAGGTAAAAACCGTAACGATGCACCACAAAACCTCTTCCTCGTACGTTCCTGATTTCTACGGCGAGCTTATGAGCGATTGGACCTGGATCGTCTATCCCTGGAGCATTCATGAGGATGTAATGGAATTATCTGAGAAGATCATTGCTAACGAGGGGCAAGGGCTGAGCTTGCGTGCATTACGGGCCGCTATGAGAGTAGAATTTGGCTTTTATGTGCCCTATTACCTGCTCAGGGACGTATTGGAGAATATGGCGTATCACGGTAAAATAAAACGTAAAAAAGAGGGAGAGGAAGAGGTGTGGCTGCTGTGCTGAACCCTCTTCTCCTCAGCTAGTTGAGCTTTATCTCCCCTATCGTGCTTCTGTGAAGCCTTGGCATTATCAAGATGGAAATTCGAAAGGATTATATCGACTCCACCCCAAAGGACTCCAGTAACACCTCTGGATTGATCTTCCCGCTGGTGAACGTCTTGCCACTGTTTAATTCGTTCACGGTCACTTCTGCAGGTGCGAACGACGCGGCGTCTATCTTATAGAAGTCGAATTCCGCCTCCTTAAAGGTGACGTAGAACGGCTTCCCGTAATCCTTCGAGTTCATTGACGGTACGCTCTTTACGTAGCCTTTCAATTCCTCTACGTCCTCGTAATCTATCGAATAATACATGCGACCGCAGTACATGATGCAATCATTGGTCGAGCCCATGCATTTCAGATCGTCACCGACAAGGGGTGAGATCGGGATGAGGCCGTGAGCGTGTTTTATGCGGTTTATGTCCAGACCTAACACTTCGAGCCGGTGTACGCCGGTCTCTATACCCCGCGCGGATATTTGCACAGAGCCCGCGATGGATGCCGTCGGCACAACCACGATATAAAGATCTCCCGGTTCCACGTTGCATGCCTTCGCTATCTCCGCCGTCACTTCTGCATCCGGCATCGTGTTGCTTTCCAAAACCAGTACCGCCTCATCCGCGTCGTCAGTATACTTTATCTCCTCATACAGCTCTTTGGGATTGAGCGAAAGTGCTCGTGCAGGCCCCGAGCCCATAGCGAAGAACTTCCCCACTTTTATCCGCCATCCCGCGAATTGTGACGCCATACACGCGATTACCGGATGGTCGGTGGTAAGCTCTACCGCCGGCACAACCAACTTGCCAAGGTCAAAACTGCTGAATGTAATATCCGCAAGGTCCGCCATACATATCCGCGATACATATAGTCCCGCTTCAAATCCTCCGTTCTCTTCCACGCCCGCATCTATTAGCGTTGTCCCATTATCCAACTCCGCTATGCCAACCTGCAAATCCTCCGCAAGGTCCATCATGTCCTCAAAGACCTCTAATCCATACTCATTCACGCTTATCATTATTCATTCACCTGTGCTACTTTACAATGCCGTGCCACTATTTATAATGATACGATTCTTTCCTTTGTTGCCCCTGTACGAATTGGAACTGTGCATTTTCTGCGCCTTAAACGTGGTATGAACAGAAGAACGGCATACTTTAGCTCTTTATCCTCTGCTCAACGAGGCTAAGAGTATGATTGCGATGGGCAAGGTGCTGCGGCGAACGTGCCTGCAGAGTCCGCTAGATTCACCGGTTACGGGTAAAGACACACGTGCAGAGAGAAAACGACCGGCTACATTCGCGTTAACGATGCAGCAGTACCACCTTCTTTTCCCGCCGCGCCCGCTTCCATTCCTCTATCCGCTCGTTGAGAAGATGCGGATCCACAAAAGCGAACGCTCCCTCTTCTTCATCCTCATCACCGGTTGACAGCAGCGGTAACTCGTGCGTGGAGAACGTGGGAATATCAAACTGAGCGAAGGTATCAGCAGCGAAATGCGAGAGTTCTCTGCCGTAGATTACCGCAACGATACCTTTCTTCGCCAATAGTTCCGCAGTACTTGTCCCACCGCCACTGCCGTCTTTAAGGAACACGACATCACCTTTGTTAAGCCCATATTTCCTATCGGCATCCAAGATCGCATCATGGCTGAACGCTTGAATCACCGTAATCCTCTTTCCACCCCGTACTTCTCGTTTTCCTCGGCCTTTCAGGTTCTCGATGATTCCCCTTAGCTCTGCATTCGCCTGCTCGCGCGCTCTCACTTCCGCTCTCAAGCTTTCAATCGCCCGGTCCCGCTTCCTTATCTCTTCTGCTTTCTTCAACTCTCTCGTACTCGCTGAACGTGTGGAATCGAGTTTACGCTTCAAGCGTTCTCTCTCCCGCTCTCCTTCTTCTAAACGTGTCTCGAGCGCTGTTATGCGTTCTTCCAGCAGTTCGATTCTCGCGTCTTTATCCTTCAGAAGACCACGTAATCTGAGAATCGTTTTACTCTCCCGCTCACGTTCCACACCGCTATCGTCCTCACTCTGCCTTGGCTCTTCCGTAACCTGCTCTTTCTCCTCTTCAGGGGCGATCAGCCGATCTATGGCCGCGCTTATTGACACGCCTTTCACAACCATCGCCTTTACCGCTTCCACATTTACGCCCGCGGGCGTCTTCTTCTGCACCTGTGTGAATTTCCTCTTGTAGTGCCTGAACGCGTTAACGCATGCGGCTAATGCGTCTCGCTCATGAGCGTTTTGGTATTCGTAATCTTCGCCTTTCGTCAATGCGATCTTCTCGTCCGTGGACAGAGATTCGTCCAGGTCATGAACCGGAGAAGCGAAGACACTGCTTATCTTCTTCACCATCGCGGGTGTAGGCGTAACGTCAGAAGCGACGATCAAAGGCCTTCCTCGCGCTGCGATCCATGCTATGGCATCTGAGATCGAATAATTCTTCGCGCTGAACACTTCTACCGGTTTGCCCCGGAGGTCAATCATGGCAATTCCCACCGTCGTGCCCGGATCAATGCCAACGATGGTGTAGCGTCGTTGTGCGTGTGAATCAGCCATTTAACTATTATTATTTACCGCTACAGGCATATAAAATGAATTATGTGGTATGGCTAAAGTAAAAGTGAGAGCGCATGAAAGTGGGAATAATATCAGATACACATGACAATCTTGATGCTATAGGCGAGGCAGTAGTGATTTTTAACGATGAAGGCATCGAATTGCTGATTCACGCAGGCGATTTTATCTCACCATTTACCTCGCAGCCGTTTAAAAAACTTAAAGCCCCACTGGTAGGTGTTTTTGGGAATAATGACGGTGATAAACTGCTTTTAAAGAAGTTTTACAAATCAGACGGGGTGGGGGAGCTCTACGAAGACCCGTATGAATTTGATTTCGCTGATAAAAAGATCATTGTGACTCACAAGCCGCAGATCGTGGAACCCCTGGCTGCATCGGGCAGGTACGATGCAGTGATATTCGGGCATACGCATAACGTGGTAATCGAGCAGTATTCGGGTAGAACCGAGGACCGAGAGAAGACGTGGGTGATAAATCCCGGAGAGTGCTGTGGCTACCTCACGGGACGAAAGACGGTGGCTTTACTTGATTTTGCGATCGACGCTGCGAAGCCGGTAACGTTGTAGCAACAACAGTGTTGTTGTACATCAACGAAAAATAGCAACTTATTTATATGGGCAGCCGAAAAGTTGTAACCATAACGAGGTAGGTACTCGATAGATATGATAGAGAGAGAATATGGAGGAACACCTAAATGGGAACATTAATAGATGAGATAGTTGAGTGGGGTGGAGGAGTGATGGGCGAAGAGCACATGGAGACGCTGAGACTGTGCGTGCAGTGCGGTAAGTGTACCGGCGGCTGCCCCTCAGGAAGAAATACCGCGCTACGGACACGAAAGTTATTCCGGATGGCACAGGAGGATATGAAAGAGGAGATTTTTAACGCTCCTGAACTGTGGTTCTGCACGACCTGTTATACCTGCTATGAGCGCTGCCCGAAAGGGGTAAAATGTACGGATATCATACGGACGATACGGAACCTGGCTGCGAAGGAGGGCCACATGTCAGTGCCACACAGGAAAATAGGCGTTTATGCGTTGAAAACCGGTCACGGCGTGCCGATCGGTCCCGACCAGATGAAGATACGGGAATCGATCGGTCTGGAATCACAGCCACCAACCACACAGAAATTCAAGGAGCAGCTGGAGCAATTCCAGAAAATCTGCAAAGAAACGGGCTTTGACGAACTGATTGATTTTGATTGGGATAAGATGAATCTTAAAGAAGCGGAGGCGAAGAAATGAGCGAAGAAACGAAGGAGTATGCTTATTTCCTCGGTTGTATCACACCGAACAGGTATCCTGGAATAGAAGCGGCGGCGAAGAAGATCTTCAAGGAATTTGGCATAGAGTCGAAAGAGATGGTGGGTGCTTCCTGTTGTCCGGCACCGGGTGTCTTCGGCTCGTTCGATATGTACACCTGGCTACCAATAGCAGCGCGGAATCTCGCTATCGCGGAAGAGATGGGGCTTGAGATCTACGTGACGTGCAACGGTTGCTTTGGATCGCTTCAAGAGGCAGACCATTTGCTCAAGGCGCATCCGAAGTTGAAGGAGAAGGTCAATGAGATCTTGGGCAAAGTTGGAAGAGAGTACAAGGGGACCACGAATGTGTACCATGCGGTTACGCTTCTTCACGACGATATCGGGTTAGACCGGCTCAAGGAGAAGGTAACGAAGCCGATGAAGGGTGTGAATGTCGCGATACATTACGGCTGCCACTTCCTCAAACCGAGTGAGGT
>DATKXZ010000100.1:0-33423 GCA_035528755.1 Desulfobacteria bacterium
AATGACTGCTTCTTCGTAGGGATGTGCAAGGAGAAGCAAGAGAGCCATGTGAAAGGATTCCATAAGGGCTGCAAAGACTACTGCGCCGGGGACGCCGATGAACTTACCCTTTCTTGCCAGATAAATAATGCCCCCGAATAGTCCGGAGAGCACGGTGGCGAGCGAGCAAGGGACACAGGTAAATCCGCCTATGGAATAGCGATGCACGCCACCGATCAGTCCCGCTCCCAGACCGATGACAGGCCCACCTACTAACCCTGCAACCATCGGGCCGAGGTCTCTGACGTTTGCAAACGCATCAAGTATCCTTATTCCTGCGTACGTACCCAGTATCGAGAATGCTCCAAAGATGAGAATCATAAAAACGCAATTCTTAAGTGTGAATTTTTTGTCCAAAATCTCTTTGAAATAGTTAGTGCGGGTGATGAGGTACGCAACTACCAAGATCGCACACGTCTTCACGACCAGCATCAGCAAAAGCTCAATGGAGCCTGTAATGACCAGTGAAACGGTGGATAGAGCTAAAAACACGGCCAAAATTTTCGCAGTCACACCTAATCGTGACCAGAGCGCTCTCCTCCCATCCATTATTCTTTTGTACGCATGATCACAGATAATCTAATCGTGCACGGAGTTCACAGGCATCGAAGAAAGGAACCAATGACAAGCCGGGAACACCGAAGATATATTCAACACCCTCGCCTTCCAAATACTTTAATAACAGTTCTACAGTCGTTATCTTCACCGTACTCTCGCCTCCGTATCGGTCAATCGTTTATGGCCGCTTCTTCTTCTTCGAAGATCGCAAAGAGCTGTGTAAATCCCGCGATGTCAAAGACTTCTTTTACATAGGGCTTTAAGCAAGCCAATTTAAAATCCCCGTCAGCCTTTTTCAACCGCTTCAGCGATGCAAGCATCACTTGCAATCCCGAGCTGCTGATATACTCCACGCCGCCGAAATTCACGACTATCCGCACGCAGCCGCCCTCTATCATAGTATTGATATGTGTCTCCACCTCATTCGAGGAATAGGCATCGAGCCTGCCTTCCAGCGATAGAATCGCCACATCACCCTCTCTTTTCTCTTTTATCTCCATAATTCCTCCTCATACCTCCTAATAGCTAAACATTTATTTTTATTTCCCGATTTTTACGTCTTTTCAGCTTGTTTATAAAGGTGTCGGTTGACGTCAACGACCGGGTAACCATTTCTCATGCCTCAGGAACATCCTGGCAGAAGAAATTATTGGTCACTTCTCGGCCTTTTCCCGTTCCTCTTTCCTACCCGGTTTGAATCCGGTTGGTGAGCAGAACCCTCGAATAAAGGCAGATAAGGTTTTTCGTGCATCTGAACACTTTGTTCGTGTTCTGAGATAGATAATCGAACGCACCTTCTATTTCAAGAGCATGAATGCAGAAGCAGAACATGCATGCATGCTTGCGTGACTTGATTTGGTTTCGTTTCGTCAGGGGTTTGTACTTGTTCCAATCGAGTGGAACACGTCGCTGGCTTCTACCAGTTCTGTAATGGGGATCGTTATACCCAGCATCTCGGCTCTTTCTAGGTTGAAGGCGATCTCGACCACGTTCGGGTCTATGATCGGAATAGTTGCGGGATCCTTGCCGCCCAGTATCTCGCCCCCAAGGGCACCTACATAGAGCCCGGTCCTATAGCCAGAAACGCCTGCCGCTGCCAGAAAGCCATCTTCTGCATGGAAGGTCAGAACGCCAATCTCTGGAAGTTGGTTATGGTGCACGGTCCAGTCTACTACCTCGGAAGCCGGAACCACCAGCTCATTTTCATCCCGCAGTTGATGATAGGTTAAGATACCGATGAGATCGGCTTTTGTCTGGTGCTCAGCAACCTTCTCCTGCCACTCCTTGAAGGTCTTTACTTGAATAGGGCCGATTACCTGCAACGGAGGATTGCTTACCCGGACCAGATACCGTTCCTCAAATGCACTGACAACGAACGTAGAACTCGGACTGGAATCCGCGAGGAGCACAATGGAGGAAGCGTTAGGGACGATTCGAGCGCCCAAAGAGAAGGTGTCGTTGTACGGGAACCGCTCCAAAGCCCCGGTGATGGAACCTCCCGGCCTATCTAAACGCTCGATGGGCTCGTAAACAGTCGGATCCACATTCACCCCGGAGAAGACGAAGGGTAGTTCACTATCCGGATACCTCTCGGTGTACTCCACGGCGACATACTTGAGCGCATTATCGTCGTTCACAAAGACTAAGTCGGGCTTAAATTCCGCTATGAGGTCAATTGCGATCTCAGCACGCTGCTCTATCTGTTCCGGCGTGGTATAGGTGATTTTGGTGTCCATGTAGAACGTTTCAAGCTCGTAGTCCTGATCTGCCATGTATCCTTCCCGGCTCAGCCCCTCCACAATTCCACGTTGAATATCGTGATTCCAATCCCAACTTTCGTGGTAGGAGTGCACCACGAGAATCCTGTGTGCTGGGGTTAACGACGGCTTTTTTTCATACGTTATCCGCCCCTGAGAATCGGGATCAACTTGATATTTAGCCACACGCTCCCATCGAAGGATTCCAGCGCTTTCTGCTCGAACAGCCCAGAAATCGTAGTCTCCCACTGCGCGGTCTCCAGCCTCGTTGAGGCTGGTCAAACCGGTAACACCATAGTACGAGTTGGCTGTTTGCTGCACTGCTTTCTTCAAAGCTGTTGTGTCGTCTGTTCCTCCTGCCGCGAGGTAGGCGTGAGTCGCGACCCAGAGGGCATCATAAGCAGAGAACGCATCGCTCTCAGGAACCCGTCCTAGCTTCTCACGAACGTCTCGCTCAACGAGCTCATACTGCTTCGTCTCTGGTTCTCCGCGATAGAGCGAGTTCAGAAAAACCGTGCTCCGTGCGAACTGAGCAGCCTGTGCGTTGCTCACCAGCCCTTTGTCCAGCGCGGTGCCATCACTGCCATACCACTTCACCGAAGAGAAGACGGCGTCCTGTTCTCCAGCCTGAGCGAACAGGGTCACCACCTCTTCAAAAGCCATGAGGTGCACGGCCACGGAATCGGCATCGCCATATTGAGCTATTGCCTGGCTTACCTTTGCGTTCAGAGATTCGAGTTCGAGGGAGAAATCCCCGGTGGAGGGATTATACCGCACGCCATCAATCACCGTACCACCAAGCGCTTCAAAGCGGTCTTTTGTGGCATTTGCGAGATCATCGCCCCACACGTCACCTCTCCAAAGCGGTATAACAGCTCTGACGCCTTCTTCCCACATGAGCAGAGCTAGAGCTTCCGCTTGATGCGTGTCGTCAGGAACAAAACGGAAGACGTTATCACCTGAAATAGCCAGAGAGGGCGCAGTACTGGATTGACTGATGAGCAGGATGCCGTTTCTATCAGCGTACGCCTTCACTGCTTTAACCTCGGCGCTGGAGTCAGGTCCAATGACCACCTTCACACCTTTTCCAGCTAATTTTTGCAGCTTTTCGAGCGCAACCTCCGGGTCGGCTTCCGTGTCCTCAACGATAAGTGTTACCCGAATCTCAGAATCGATGTCTGAAAGATACGCATTTACATCCCGGACGGCGAGTTCCAGCGCTGCCTGGGTGGATTCACCCGGGGAAGACAACGTCCCCGTAAGTGGTACGAGGGCACCGAGAACTACCTCAGTGCGCATGGCAGGTGGTTGTGGTGCAACTTCAGGCGCAGGCGTTCTCAAGAACCAGCCTGCCGAGAAGCCGCCCACGAGTAGCAGGATCGCCATTACAGCCGCAACTTTTGTTGATATCGCCATTTCCACTATCAGATAGATCGTACGTACGTCTCTACATATAAAACAATCCGGTTCAATTTTTTAGCCCGCTCTGCCACAAATAATAGGGAGAATGCCGTTACGTTAAATATTAACAAGCCAATACTAGAGACTGTCCAACAATCATCCCACAACCTATAGAATACTCACCCACCCATAAATAGACTGCTTTCGTTCAGGCTTCTATTAACTGCCTATGAGTTATTGGGCAGATAAAAACGCGTTGATTTTTATATTAGTAACTCTAATACTGTAAATACACCCATAGTGGATGCTAAAAGGTGAAATGATAATATGGCGGTGCGAGAAGATAATTTGTGGCAATCATGGCTCTTTCCTCCGTGTATTAGTGATTTCATACCAGGAGACCACATCTGCAACCTGGTCGTGGCTGTGGTGAGTTGCATAGATGTTAGCGAGATCGAGGCGAAGTACCGGGATCAACCGGGCAATCCGGCGTATGTATCCACGGCGGATGCTGCTTCGACTGCTGGTGCAGGCGGCCATCGATGGCGTATGGTCGTCGCGAAAGATTGACAAGCTTGCGCACGAGAACGTGGTCTATATGTATTTGGCGGGTAAAGAGAAGCCCGATTTCAGAACGATATGCAACTTCAGGCGGGATAACAAAGAGCTGATTGAAGCCGTCTTCAGGGAGACCGTCACCGTCGCCCGTGACTTGCGGATACTAAAATTGGGGTATCTCGCAACGGATGGAACGAAGATAAAAGCCAACGATTGTGCCGCGCACGTCGTGGAAATCAAACGTTGATTGGTTGGCAGTGACTTCAACTAACGGGGGATACGGCTTCTCTTGCCCCGGCAAACTTCGGGTCTTCACGTAGTCGAACGTGCCATCTATCCTAACAGCGTAAAAAATGTTCCGCTCTTCAATCGAGCTACCTAAATAATCCTGCAATTGTGTATAATTCATCCCATCCGAAACCGGTAGTTCGCGATCCACATCAAAGAAGGTCACTGCGGCAAACGGAACCGTCATCGTATCGGTAACGGGATACGCTACGCCGTCTACTTTGACTTGATAACACACGCCCTTTTCTACGATCATTTCGCCATCGAGGCCGTCAAACGTGCCGATACCGAAGTCGCCGTATTCCTTCAACTCGCCCCACGGTGTGACACCGTCATAAAGTCCGTTGAGGAGCGCATCGATCGTCGATACCTGGGTCAAGCTGTCATCCTGGCTCTGATCAGAATAATAGCCCGGTAAATACCCTGCCGCTGCACCGATGAGTAAACAAGCTACGCAAGCGATACCTATAAGAGATAGTCGTGTTTGTGTCATGTGTTTTAGTAATTACGTGCAACCTAAAAAGTTTTTGTCTCGGGAGGCTTTGCACCTAAAATCGGATGGCTGCACTTAAAATCATTGAAAATTAGCCGTTTAGGTGCAAAGCCGTCTCGGGACTCTACGATCTCGTTTAGTTAGGCACACGGATTATAAAAATCGTGCGTAAACGGATAATCGTGACATGAACTTTCTTGCACATCTACTTTCCTCCCCCTAAGAATAACCATGTGCAGCGGAATGACAAGGCTTATCTTTGATGTCGAAGAAGTATGAGAAATTGTAAAAGGTATTTTGAAAAAACCTCGAAATATCGGAAAACCATCCAAAAGTATATATTGGACGGAACAGAATGGAAGTAAAACAAAAGCCTCAAAAATGGCCTGAAGAATAAGGATGAGGGGGATAAAAAATGGTGAGAAATAACGGTATTCGAAAGTTTTTTGCTGTATTAATGCTGCTTGTGCTGGTTTTGAACGTATTTGGTGGTGCTATCTCGGCGGCCGATAGAGATACGAATTCGAATGGTTCAGCGATTGTCGAGGATTCTAATGCACACAAATTTGCGGAAGCTAAAAATTCAATATCTCCGCTTCTCACCTCATCGCAGGGCCAAATTTTGGGTTCCTATTCGCACGATAGTGAGTTTTTGAAAATTCGCGTCGGCGAGCAGTACAGCGGCTCTACATATGGCTTGGACTGGACCTACCTTTATGACCCTGTGGGCCATCCTGATGAGTTTATTCACAGCATATATGAAGAGCTATATGCAGTAGCCACTGACACCTGGGGCAGTGTAAAACGGTCCGACTACGACTTTACAGTTGATACTTACTTCGGCTCTCCAGAAGCAGCCGATACAGCCACGCTCCACTATGGCAACCTCACACTTACGCGGCAGGTTAACCCTCCAGTGGGAAGTGCAAAAAGCTTTTCCCTAACTTATGTATTAACTAACACCGGCAACTCCACCCTAGAGAACGTGCGATTCTTTCAGGGCGTGGACTATGACATTGGTGGTTATGGAAATGACTACGCGTGGTACTCGGCGACAGGCGATACCGTATGGCAGAATGACGATAACTATTTCAAAAACGGCTTCCGTGGCAGCCGCCTCTCTTCGCACCACGATTGTAACGGTTATAACTCGATGTGGAGCGACATGCACAGTGGCGTCCTCAACGACCTCGATAAGTATCCCGAGAGCGGTACGGCGGATTGCGGCATCGCGCTCCAGTGGGATGCCGGCGACCTTGCACCTCAAGATTCATGGGACCTTACTATAACATTCTACTTCGGGGAAGCGGCAGGCATAGAGGCAAATGCCGGCCCGGACCAGACCGCTGGACGTGGCCAGTCAGTAACATTTGACGCATCTCGCTCAAGCTCCGTGAGCAACATAACTACATACGAATGGGACTTCAATAACGATGGTGTATACGATATCAACGTAACTACGCCGATATACGTATATGAAGGATGGAACGAGCTGGGGGAGTACATAGTAGGTCTCCGAGTAACTGATGATGAAGCTCGGAACGATACTGATACAGTGAAGATAACCGTGGTGCCGAACGTTGATCTGATCGTTTCAAACATCACGTTCACGCCAACAGCAGGAATCAACGACGGTGACATGGTTATCTTCAACGCCACCGTAGAAAACAATGGTACTGAAGCCCTCAGTGATGATTTCTATGTCAAGTTAGGGATTGATGACGGTTGTATTGGGCGTCAGCGAGTATCTAGCGGCATTCCTGCTGGTGAATCGGTTCACGTTCTTCAGATTTGGGCGGCTGATGCCGGAACGCACAATGTCAGTGTTTATGCTGATAGAGGATGCTATGGCGTCGAGAACGATTTGATACCCGAGACAAACGAAACAAACAATGAGCTGATCCAAGCTCTACCTGAAATCCCGTTTCCCGATCTAACTGTTACCAATCTGACATGGTCTCCCACGGAAAATATCAACGACGGCGATGCGGTAACCTTTAACGCCACGGTGGAAAACATCGGAGCTGGAAACACTTCAGCTGATTTCTATGTGAGGTTCGAAATTGATAGCGCGTATATTGGAAGCCAGCTCGTATCGGGCTTACCAATTGGAAACGCGATCAAAGTCGTGCAGAGTTGGCATGCTGATGCAGGAACCCACACCGTGAATGCAATTGTTGATTATTATGATGGGATCTCCGAATCCAATGAAACAAACAACGAGCTATCACAAGCCCTGCCTGACATCCCCTTCCCCGACCTAACTGTCCCCGACATAACATGGTCACCGGCAACAGATATCAAGCATGGGGACACGGTAACATTAACCGCAACGGTAGAAAATATCGGAGTTGGAAACACCTCCAGTAATTTCTATGTCAGGTTTGAGATTGATGATAGCTATATTGGACATCGGGCAATATCAGGTTTGGCTGCTGGCGGTAGCACCGCAATAAACCTCGATTGGGTTGCTTTTGAGGGAAATCACACCGTCAAAGCGATTGCAGATGAGTATGATTCGGTAACCGAATACAACGAGAGCAATAATGAGCAATCAGAAGTTTTGCCTGAGATTCCTCAACCGCCACAAGTAAATGTGACCTCGCCAAACGGTGGAGAAATCTGGTACGGAGCTCAGGATATAACTTGGGAAGCAACAAGCCCTGATGGACGGGATTTAACCATAAAAATCGAATTATGCAATGGGTATTCCTACAAACTAATCGCCGATGGTCTGCCCAACACAGGCGTGTATCAGAACTGGGATACATCAAAATTTGCCGACGGCTCTTCGGTGCCTGACGGCACCTATTACAAGGTAAGGATAACGGCAACTGATACCAGCGGAGGCAGCGGCAGCGACTTGTCAAATGATTGGTTCACTATCTGGAACACGCCCATAGTGGAGGTATCATCAGCTCCATTTAGTCAAACCACAACAGAAAGTGTAAATGCAACTTACTACCTGACAATAGTGAATAAACAGCCATCCGCTGACACCTTTGATCTTTTGGTAGATAATACTGACAATGCCACAGTAGCGGAACTTAGCCAGGGTAGCATAACACTCGACCCCTGGGGGACTGGTACAGTAACCCAGAATATTACGGATGAAACTTCAGGCACCTATCGAGTGACTGTCAGGGCTGTCTCGCAAACCAATGCCAGTATAACGGGTGAAGTCACTATATCAACATATGTCAGAGATGCTTTCACCACCACCGTATCGGCTCCAAGAACCCAAACCAGCATTGGTGGAGTTCTTACATACGACACAGAAATAGCGAACAATCAAGGTACTTCAGATACGCTCACGCTAAATGTAACAGGAATAGATGAAAGCTGGTTTTCGATAGATAGTTTTTGCTATTTAACTGCTGGTGAAACCAAAACCATCCCACTGGAGATATCAATTCCTGATACCGCTTCTGCCGGTGAATTCTCCCTGACACTACAGGCAACTTCTTCTAACCTCGGCACAACTAAAGAGGCTTTGGCGACACTGAATGTATCTGCCGCTCCTCTCATCTTTGACTTAATCCCCGGCGACAATACTCGTACTGGCGCTACAGAGATTTTATTCACATGGACGACCTCGGTAAACAGTACCAGCGAGGTATTCATCAAGGCTCAAGGCGAAGCCGATTACACCTTAGTAAGTGGTGATACTGGCATATTCCATGCAGTGTCTGTAAGTGGGCTATCCAGAAATATATGGTATGATTTCTATGTCAGGAGTAATTCAACGCATGGCTCCGCAACCAGTGAAGTCAGAAGCGTATTCATAGATAATGGGATCATTTTTTCTCAAAGAACCTATGAGTTCACTATTGAGAGAGATTATGATCAGCGACGGACAATAACCGTCATAAATACAGACGATGAACCTCATGAAGTTTTACTTAACGTTTTAGGAGTGCCTGAAGACTTAGTTTTGAACTTCGTGGGTGAGGGCTCAATGGATCAGGTAATACCGCTTCATCCGGGGGAAAACAAAGACATTGCAATTGTCCTCCATGCTCAAGATGCACAATCTAAAGAGTATGATTTATTACTTAACCTTACCAGCTATGGAGCTGAAGAAATAACAGATTTTTCCTACTTAAAACTTCATATTCATCAACCAAACGTTAACTTTACTGTCGAAGAAGTAGACAGTGATCCATTTACGTTGGCTAAGACTTTAAAAGTGACGAATTATGGTGATTCTATCACCGATCTCAGTATAACAGCTGATGAAAACTTAGCTAATATCCTCACATTCCAGCCATCCATCAGCCACGGCTACTTGAGAACTGGTTCATCAGTAGAGTTTAAGGCAGTCCCAATGCTTTCTACGGACTTCACGAATATTAACGGCGATATCATAGTCGCGGGATCTGGAGAAAACGTGAATATTAACGTGAGCTTTGATGTTCCAGAAGGCAAGGCAATTTATGTAGGTTCGGTGCCTACAACGAACATATCTTTCGCAAGTGAGTTCGATGAAGATGAATTAGCTGCTACAAATCCGACACAGGACGATTTAGTTCCATCCTATAATGTAAAAGGGACAACTCTGTTCACAGGAAGAGTAATGGTAATAGTTTTGCAAGATGGTGAACCTGCCAGTGAAGCGCTTGTGAGACTAAAAATGTGGAGTTTGGAAGCCAATACAATTTCTGAAGCTTGGACAGACCGATGGGGTCATGCAATATTTACCATTTACGGACATGCCCGCACATTCAACTATTATGTTGAATTACCCGGTTATGGATTGTCTACGGAAACGAGGACTTTTACAGTTAACTCAACACCCGCATTTGAGTTAACACAGGACATTTCATGGGTTAGCGTCTCAGACTCAAACTCAACCTTTAATTTTCCCAGTGATGAAACTTTTATAACATTGGATGCAGCACCGTATGCTTTTGAGGCTTTTAAGGAGAAGATCGCTGATAACACCAGTGCAAGTCTTTATCTTCAACCCTATGTGGAGCCGGAAGAACCTGAAGTTGTTCGCATAGCTTTACGAATGACAACGATAGAGATACTTGGAAACATAACGGATGATACCCTCAAATTCAATATGGATGGTGTTCCCCCCGGGAACTACACGGCGAGCATCGTCACTTACTCTGCCAATGAGATATCTATGTCTGAATCTCTAAACTTATCTATTACTGATGACCCTTGGCAAAGGGGAGCTCTAAACTTTGCAATTCAATTACCACTGGCATTGAACTCAACTCACTTCTATGATACCTATGTCGTCCAAGAGGTGGTCAAAGAAGATCCAAAGAGAATAATAGACCTGTGGTATGTCCAACCTGCTAACTCGACTACCATGCTGCTTCTTACATACATGATAAGGACTACCGAAGATATGGTGGATACAGCAGTTATTGAGGCGAGGGATAGCGATGGCGAGGTTTTCTACAGTGAGATACGCACCGTAACGCTCGAGAAGGATAAGATACAACTCTTGAATGTATATCTTCCAGCCTATGAGGAAAATAGGATTGAAGAGGGTTTTACTGTAAAATTAAACATGTGGGGGAGTGACGAAGGAGAAGTAATGCACGTTATCTACGAAGATGTGCCTCCAACGGGTAGTCTTATGAATAAGTATAATAAAGTTCAGCCGATAGGGGTGATGCCACCGGGATGCTACGGCCCGAGTGGTGGGGGTACCTTAACCGGAGAACAAGGCTTAGCCCTCCTAAAATGTGCGGCAGGACTCATTCCCTACGTTGGCTTAGTGATAAACATTTATGACTTTGGAAAGGCCATTTATGAGAGTGAATTTACCAAGCCACTTGGAACCGGTAGTCAGATCATACTTGACGATGCTACCCTGAAACCTGTAACGAAGGCCGCAGAAAAGTTGGGTTGCAAAACAGGCGTAAGAGGGCTTCTCAAGGTTGGAGCAAAGTGGGTTCCAGTTGCTGCTACGCTCTATGGCTGTGCTGACGACTTTAACACAGTTATACAAAAAGAAAAGGCTCCTCGTATTAAACCCCAGGGAGTTATAGTGAACATAAAGAAAAGCGACTGGTACTGTACGAACAGACCAAAAGTTGAAACTTCCTTTACCCTGCCGAGCTCCGTACATTCACCAACAGTCAGACCCGCGGGCGTAGACGTCCATTATGGGCAGTGGTACTACAAATCATTACCAGCACATCTGACAGTTAGATTTACGCTTCCATGGAGCAGAGATGCTTACAAGCCCCATGATGTTCACATCTACATAAACAATGTAGAAATAGGAAACCTCACAAACACAATTCCAGAAGGTGTCTACACCTTTGATTTCGATCCGCAAATTCTAAATTTCGCTGATACGGGCTTATCCACAAATACGATCCGTTTAGATACCGATCACATGAACGGTGGGCATTACGTAGTCTCAGGGGAATATACGATAAGCTGTGATCTTAGGCAAATCTCGATGCCCATCGTTGCTACCAACCAAACTGAGGCTGATCAAGCTGTTAAAGAGTACTTTGAGGAAATCGGGAACTTACCTGACTTGACGATGTACCCCGAAGAGGTAAGTTTTTCATCCGAAACACCATTGGTTGGCGAGACAATTGATGTTTCTGCTAATATTTACAACTTTGGCTCCACAACAGAATATGCCAAGGTAAGGTTTACTTTTTCAGGACCGGACACTGAGACATTAAATACTACAATAGACCATATCCCATCGACTGGAAACGCTACTGCCAATGTTTCTTGGAGTCCGATGGCTCAAGGAACTTACACCGTTCAGGTTATGGTAAATCCTGATCAAGAAATAAATGAGTCGGATTATACCAACAACGAGGCAAGTAAACCTATATTTGTTACAGCTCCGGATACGACCCCACCGGAGATAAGCAATCCACAGCCGCCGGATGGTTCCACAACATCGGATAATACTCCGCTGATAAGTGCTGATTTGGCAGATGCCGATTCCAAGATAAATATCACGGCAGTGAAAATCACCGTTGACGATTTCGATGTAACGCAAAATGCAACGGTAATTTCTTCTCGTGTGTGGTATACTCCAGAGCTTGCTTTAGCCAATGGTGCGCACAATGTAACGGTATATGTCGAGGATAATCGAGGAAATAACAATTCACTGCAGTGGTCGTTTACCGTAGCGACTGAAAAACAACCACCGATTGCATCATTCACTTATTCCCCCGAAAATCCGGCTGTTAACGAAACTATAACGTTTAATGCTTCCAATTCCTATGATTTAGATGGATTCATCGTAAATTACGAATGGGAATTTGGGGATGGAATAGAGGCAACTGGAGAGATTGTAGAACATTCTTATTCAAACTCCTGGGATTACACAGTGATTTTAAGAGTGACGGATAATGATAGTTTATCAAACACAAACATCATGATTGTGACGATTAGTAGTGTAGCCCTACCAGACCTGACCCTTACAAGTGAAGACATCCAGTTCATCCTTGCCTCATCAGTCACGACGGCCACTTCGTCCACGCATCTAGGACTCACGCATGTGTCAGGTGTTCATGGAGGAGGAACGGTTTCCGAAGCTGAGAAGCTCAGTATGTCCAAGCTGAATCTCTTCACTCCCAGACTTATGACTGCAGTCGAGGCGATCAATAGTTCGTGGACGGTTGCACCACCAACGATTGATGGGACTTTAGATAGCGGAGAATGGGTTGACGCCGTCAAAATAAACATAACGTTCCATGCTGAAGACAACTGCTCGATGTTCGTGATGAATGATGAAGAAAACTTGTATATCGCGTTCGATGTGGTCAGCGATACGACAAATGACGTGAACGATCAAGATGTGGTACAGCTCGGCTTTGATGGCGACCATGACGATCTCCTCCAGTCTTACGGCACCTATCCATTCTATGGTGGAGGGACATGCGTTGATTTATGGGCGTCGCTTCGAGGAAATAGCACGGAATCTAAGGTGGGGTGGTTAAACATGAATGAAACTGGCACCGAATGCCAACTTTGGTACTATTTAGATCTTCCAATCGGACTGAGCACCTTAGCACCCGGTTTTTCAGATCACAGGATATATGAATATAGTATACCGCTTGCTACAGCTTTAAATGTGTCGACGGGCGACACCATAGGTCTCAATGTCTTAATTAATGACGGCGTTGGAACGCCCGACACGGGTGATTTCAGAACGCGAGGCTTATGGCCTTCCACCTGGAGTGGTCTCTGTGATTTTTCTACTGACGGGGATTTGGTTCTTGCTACGGCACCGATAACTGAATCAGCCACGTTAACCGCGGCTATCCTCAACATCGGAACTGCTGATGCAAGTACTATTGTGGTGCAGTTCTTTGATGGGGATCCAGATACTGGAGGAATTCAGATAGGCAGTGATCAAACAATTACAACCCTAACCGCCGGGGGCACCGGAAGTGCAGAAGTGCCGTGGGATGTAGCCGGAGAAGAAGGCTCTCACGATATTTACGTGCGAATTGATCCTTCTAACGTGGTAGCAGAAGCTAACGAAAATAATAATCTCGCGTTCAGACAGATAGGTGTTCCGGGCGTGACCTGTTCAGACGCCGCCGTTACTATAAATTACGTCGAGACTTCGGTAACCGACGATCCGATCGGCGCAGGTTACAATGTCTCAAATGCACCGGCCCAAGTGAATCTGATAAGCGCAAAGGGATTTACGATCAACGCGACAGGACCTGACGGTTCTTATCTGTTTAATATAACCTTTCCATCGCCCGTTACAGAGGGTTTCGTGCTTCACAAACTTCCTGAATGGACCGAAATGCCGTATACCATCGCCGATACCTACACCATCCAAGTCCTGTTGAACATAACCGGGGGTATTTTGGATCCCGCTTTTATCTTAGCCTCTGTAGCAACGTTTGACACTGGTCCCGGAGGTTACCCGAGCATCGCGGGTAGACATAACGGTACCATCACGCTCAATCAAACGATTACGGTAAGCTCGCTTTATACCTACCCCTGCCCTGAAACAGGCGGACATACGGAATATGCTGCCGTCTCGTACTCAAACGGGACAGTAATAGCGGAAGCCCATTGGGACGGTTATGTCGGGGATTGGCATAATATCTCCTTTGACGAATCGTTCATACTCGAAGAGGGAAAAACGTACTACTACACCATTCGCACAGGTTCGTATCCGCAGATTCACCGTACCTCCGCGCTGCAAACCTCGATTGGCTGGATAAACTGCACGGAGTTCGTAGACGATAACGGGCGTACATACACCGATTGGGTGCCTGCAATAATAGTGATGTGAGCGGGAAGTTATCTCTTCTTTTGACTTCCAACTCTCGCTCTCGTTCGGTCCGCCCTGCCGCCTCGTTCGCTTTTGTTATCGTACATACCTCGCACAATCAGTGGAACGGAACGCTTCCCAAACACTCAACGACTCAATCGCCGCGAGCTTATACGTCTCATTACGTGCAAAATCGATAAAGGATTCCATGAATCGAGCTCTGCTAACGATTGCATATGCATTTTACGGTCTTATCCGCAGTTTTTTTTAAAAATTATCCCAGGAACACTGCAACCCCCAGGGTTCTACCTCTTATCGCTCGTTATATCGGGATCAGTAACTTGTATGCCACCCTATCAACCGTCTGCCATTGCATTACCTGTTGCATTATCCCTACGGCTCGATGGCTCTCGGCAACTACGAATTTCTCCAAAAATTCCTTATCCTTATCGGCGAGATAACTGCTCATCCACGGCGACTTGTCCGTAATCTCCGTTATGGCAGGAACATTCTCCGTATCGATCACCACTGAGATGACTGCTAGGTGCAACAGCTTTTGAACCGTTGCTTGGTGGCTCCGCAGCGCTTTCAGGGCGTATACGGTCTGTCCTGTGTGCGGATAGAACGTCCACAACGAGCCATCGTCATCTTCATAGCTGGCTCTGATGTCTATTTCCTGGCGCGTGTCGTTCCTCACGATATAGAAGGTCTTTACCTCGTGGGTACGAGCCCACTGCGGCCCTGCTATCACCACGATCTTTACCGCTTCAAGTCCTTCAAATTCGTTGTATTCGTACATCCTCTCGTAGAGGAAAGCGTTGATGACCGGGTCCTTATCTATCAGTTTTAACTGCATATCGATGGCCGTTACGGATGCGGTGTCTCCCCCCGCCTCCGGTGTAGCTGCTGCCGGTGCTATTAGTGGCGTTCCGATTGCAACGAGCAGAACGAGAAGGAACATTACGCATCGTTTGCTCCTCTTCAACTCGCGATTCCTCTCCGACCCTTCATCCCAAATTTCAGAGGAACTGAGCAATTCTTTCACTATGCGCTGCGCTATGGGTGTAATACGCCGAAGGCCTCGTTGGCCGTTGCTTGAGATACGTCCACAGCGGTAGCCGCTGCGGTAACGGCCTTGATCGTACTCGTAGCAGTTCTAAAGAGTGAGCAGGGTATCACCCACTTTATAGGTCCCTTTGGGACAACTCTCGCTTGTTTCATACTACACTTCACCCCGATGTATCAGACGGGTATTGGTGAGCGAAACTAACGTGCCGACAGCATATATAGTGAACGGAATACCATATTGCTTACTGCGAACAAGATTGTCAAAATCGTGAGCGTCTGGACAATAATGTCACTAACGGTGGAGGTAGCCAAATCGAAACACGTCTGCTTTGCTTCGAGAGCTCATTCAGTTCAATAGCGTAACTTCGAGGCAGCGACATCCCCTATCCCGCAGAAGAGGGTGAGTATTCCTGATTTACTTTACATTACAATACACTACGACTGCCACCATTCGGAGCGATAATCCGCCTTTCTTATTCGCACCCTTTTTACCGTAACCGTACCGCGGTCCCGTAGGCGAGAATCTCCGCGGCGCCGGTCATCACCATGGAGGTCATGAACCGCAGGTTAACGACCGCATCCGCGTCCAGTTCCTCTGCCTTCTCTATCATCCTCTTCAATGCGATTTCGCGCGCCTCGGTCATCATCTCCGTGTATTCCTTTATCTCACCGCCGACGATCGTTCGAAAAGCCGCCGCGATATCCTTCCCGAGATGTTTCGCCTGGATTACGTTTCCTCTCACAAGGCCTAAGACCTCTACTATCTCCTTACCGGGTATAGACTCGGTATTTACCACCACTATACTCATGGTCTCAACTCCTTCTCATCTATCTCCTCTTTCATCTTCTTCCAGTCTCTGTATCGTTCTATACTCATGGTTATTATCAAAATAGCCGCACCGATACCCATCAGTGCCATGCTGACGCGCAATCCAAAAAGCATTGTAGCATCCTCTACATCCATGTTGTAGAGCGGGTACACGCTGTACGCCATCATAATTACTACGCCAACGACGAATACCACCACGCCCGCCTTGTTTAATACGTTCATCTTCCCTCCCCTCTGTGTGTTATTAATACGTGGTAATAAGGAGAGCCGCACGATTAAAAGTTTGCCACGAGGTCATCTTTAACTTCCTGGGCTCGCTGCTTCCCAACCAACAGCTCAATCAACGTAATTCCGAATTCTATCGCAGTACCCGGCCCTTGACTGGTAACCACAGCACCATCCACAACAACGCGCTCATTAACGAACTCCGCACCGGTCAACTCCGCTTCCTTGCCCGGGCACACAGTCGCTTTCTTACCCTTTAAGATCCCTAAATCCGCTAATACGGTCGGCGCGCCACAAATTGCCGCCACGATGCGCCCCTCTTCAAAGGCTCTCGTAACCAAATCCAGCACTCGCCTGTCCCGCCCGAGATTGATATAGCCTGGAGAGCCCCCGGGCAAAATGACCGCAGCGAACTCCTCGAGAGCGATCTCATCTATCGATCGATTCGGAATTACGTTAACCCCCCGTGACCCTTCAGTAGCGCCCTCTTGAAGTCCTGCGACTACCACCTCTACGCCCGCTCTCCTGAGCGTGTCAACGATACTCATAGCTTCTATCTCTTCAAATCCCGATGCTAAAAACAAAACGACCTTAACCATCGCTCACAACTCCCCCCGATTTGATTTGTTATCAAAGAGGTCGATAGAAATAAAGGTATCTATAAATGCTACGGGAGGTATAGTATCTTATCTGTAAGCCAATACGATGGCGCTGAACGTGTCAATGCTCGATGCGAGTCGTCGTGTCGTAGTGATGCGAATTCCACCATACCAGAAGAGGAGGCCGGATTTAGAGAGGCCACGGAGCAATGAGAGCGTTATATATAGGGCGATTTCAGCCTTACCATCTCGGGCATCATGCAGTAATAAAGGAGATGGCTTCGGAAGCTGAAGAAGTCATTATCTGTATCGGGTCAGCACAGAGAAGCCACGAGTTAGATAATCCCTTTACCGCCGGTGAGCGCTATCTGATGATTTCCAAGTCCTTACGAGCTGAGGGCATTTTCAACTTCTACATCGTACCTATCCTGGATGTGAATAGGAACGCAGTCTGGGTATCGCACGTCGAGTCATTGATACCGCCGGTGGATTTCGTCTACGCACATAATCCGTTAATAGAGCGTTTATTTACGGAACGAGGCTACGAGGTGCGTGTTCCTTCGCTCTTCAATCGGAAAGACTATTCGGGTAGCGAGATAAGAAGACGAATCCTGGCGGACGGCGACTGGGAGAGTTTAGTGCCCCAAGCGGTTATAGACGTCTTACAGGAGATAAACGGGATAAGAAGAATGAAGGACCTGGCGAGAAGCGATACCGAGTAGATAGGCGGCGCGCCTGTGAGCCATAGGATCCCTTTTTAAAATCGCCGCTGCTCTTCTGTAACAAATAGAGACGGGAAATGCTTGATTAGTAAGATAATAGAAAAAAAGAGGGGTAAATTTTATGATTTTATAATTTCCCCCTTCACGTAACCTTCTCAGTTTATGCTACTGCTTCCGCGATATCTTCCGCTTTTACCGTCTTCCTTCCGGCATGCTTCGCGAGGCTTACGGCCTTTTTCGCCACTTTCTCGCCGTATTCCTCTAAAAGATCTGCCAGTGCCTGACTTGCATCTTCGCTTACTCTATCCGCTCCAGCATTCCTTATCAACCTGGTTACAGGTGCTATTGGTAGTTCAGTCATTTTTATCACTATAATTAAGTAATGGGAGGGCATATAAAAGCTTTTCGGTCATCTAACCTGTGGAACCTCATCAAAACCACTGCCCTAAGGTCTTCTGCCCCCCTTCTTCAAAAGAGGATATGTCATAACCAAAAAGTTGCAGCACTCTATGCGCAACGGGTATTATCTGATGTTGAATATAATACGCGATGTCAATCGCATATTTCCGGCCTTCGGCGTATATTTCGTTTCCTTCGCTTCGCTCTATAAGGTCTACGGGGAACGCGCGGTCGCTCGTCTTTCCTCCGCCTTTTATTATCACATACGGGATCTTAGAGCCCACTTCATAGGATATGTGCGCGGCTAAAGCCCGTTCCGCAGCTATAACATGCGCCTGTTTCGTCTCGTAGCTACTTATCTTTCTGGTGAGCGTTTTGTGAATGGTGAGCTTATCCACCGGAATTCGTCCCTCTTTCAAGTTCTTTAAGACACTCTTAACGTACCGCATAGCCTTTTCAGGGTCTTTTTCCTTCAATATAAGCTCGATCACCTTTGTCTGCACTTCCTTCGCCAGTTCGCACCAGTCTCCTCGCCGTACTTCCAGGCCGCGAACCACGATCTCACCCGAATCAGTAAGCGCCGCATACCGCTTCTTCTTTCCCGTAAAGAAGACTGATTTGAAGAAATCTTCGAGTGCAAGATTAAGCGGAAGCTCTTCTGATATTCGTTTCGAAGCTTCTCGCGCCTTCTTCAATAGTTCCGTCTTCCTGTCACCTTCGACATCGAGTTCAGACGGTAGTTTCACGAATATGCTGTCGGTATCGCCGTAGATAACTTTTAACCCGAAATCCTCTGCCATTTGCACCGTTCGTTTGATAAAATGCCGTCCCCAAGCCGTAGTCGCCTCAGCGCATTCCCGTTTGTAAAATTTCGCGCCGCTCCAGCCGGTATAGCCATAGAAGCTGTTCGTGAGGATTTTTATACTCTGCTGCTGTATGTCCAGCACCCGGTACGCATCAGAATTTTTATCGTGGGTCTTCATCTCGGTCTTTAGCGCTCCTCGTCTCGTGATCAAATCGCTCATTATTCGTTTGAAAAAGCCGTCTGGCGTCTTTCTGAATGCGTGACCAACCTCGGGTGCCCTGTAAACGTCGTCTTCGGATCCTGGCGATTCGACAAACGTATCGGGCGAGACGTTGAAGGAGATCATGATCGTGGGGTACATAGAGGAGAAGTCGAGATCGATGACATCCTCGTGCAAGCCCCGCTCGGGAGGCAGCACGAACGCGCCCTCGAAGGTCTTTTCGCCTCCGGTCTTCGACGGCACCAGCTCTTCCCGTTTAAATGCCTCTGCGCTTAAAAAAGCTTCTACCTGCCGTCCTCTGCCCATTTTTGCTAACTCGTCCAGCGGATAGCCGATCATTTTAGAAAGCTCTATTTGCAGTGGCAGCATCTTTTCCGCGATGCCCAGCGTGCTCACCGCATCGTCCTTCGCGTACTCGTAGAGGCTCTCGCGTGCGGAAGTATCGAACCAGCATTCGTTGATCTCTCGCGGCGATAGATTCACGCGATCGTCCTTCCGCAGCACGCCGAGGAATTCCGCGACATTCTCCAGCGTCTTCACCTTCACGGCGCCCAGATCGCGCTTTGCGAGCTTGAAAAGGTCCACGTTCAGCCTACCCACGATATTTACACTGGGCAGCATCTTCCCTCGTTCGTATCGTACCGCACTGCCATCAGCACCCAGATTCAATCGAATGCCGTGCAGTTTCGCCCGTTCCCTTATGTACGGCCAATCGAAACCGTCCGAATTGTAGCCGACAATGATCTCGGGCTGGAACTCTTCGACGAACTCCAAAAACTCGCGGAGTACCGCCTCGTCGTCACCCGCCTCATAGTCTTCATCAGATAGCACAAATAACTTCGATTTGATTTCGCCGTCCTCGTGAAATGCCACGGAAATGATGACGATAGGGTCTCTTCTCGGCGAGGGCATGCCGTGTCCCCCCTGCGTGGCCATTTCGCAATCAAACGCGAGTGTCTTGAGTGCGGGCAACTCACTCCCCGGCATCTGCTTATACGATACGCTTGAAGCCAGCATAGCCGTTCTATCTGCGGTATGTGCGTAGTTCGAGTCTATCTCCTCGCCTTCCACACGTAGACCATCAAAAGGCTTTAGCCCCTTATCGATCATGTATCGAATTGCAAAAAGGATATCCGCCTCCAATACGATGAGCCCCTGTTTCCTTACCACCTCTCGCAGTAGCGGCACATGGCTCGGATGCGCAACGAAAATTTTCAAGCTCTGGCGAGTACTCCCGAGTAATTTCCTCGTGCAGAATTCCACGCGTTTAACGCCTATCTCCTCGTCCTCACGGTATACACAAATCTCTTCTACCAGCCGTTTCTTACCGGCCAACTCAGGCTCGTCGTGATGGCCATAAAAAGGAGAATAAGAATAGGGTAACGCGTAAAAATACGGCTCGAACGTTCTATCCAACACCACAAAGTCCGCACCATCCGTGCTCTTGCACCAGAGCCGTATCACAGCCCTATCGTGCCCATCTTCGCCTTTTTCCGTTATATAATCGACATCCAGCAGAAACCCTTCTCTCTCCATTTTACTCTGGTTACAGCGACACACGCAGTCCTGCTCTCTTTGTTTGTTAGGTAGTTAGAACGACAATTGATGCTGTTTCTTATGTTATTAAGGTACGCATTGCTATACATTAAATCTTTACGCGTTTTGGTCAGCTGTGGGTGATCCACCATGCCGAGAACGCCGGGTTTTTAAAAGATTTTTTACCTATACGCTTTTTATTATTAGTGTAGCGCGTAAAACTATGAGGATTCATCAAAGATGGGTAAGAATACGATATACATAATTGATGTTACGAATAGGGATGGTGTACAGACCTCGAGGTTGGGCCTGGCGAAGTTAGAGAAGACCATGCTGAACCTCTATCTGGATGAGATGGGGGTTTTCCAGAGTGAGTTTGGGTTCCCTGCCACGCGGCATGAGACGAATTATTTGAATGCAAATCTCGATCTGGCGGAGATAGGCGCTCTGAAGCGCATTTGGCTTAGCGGGTGGTTACGGGCAGTAAAGGATGATGTCGAGGAAGCATTCCGGCTCGTGCCCAAGCTGAAGCACATGAATTTGAGCATTTCTACATCGAAACAGATGATCAAAGGCAAATTCAAGGGCAAGTACCGCTGGACGGAGATATTAGCGATGATGAGTGAGGCGGTCGACACGGCGAAGCAGCACGGTGCGGAGACGATCGGCGTCAACGCTGAGGACGCCTCGCGGACAGAACTCAACGGGTTGATCGAGTTTGCGGAAATTGCGAAGCAGCACGGCGCGGACAGGATACGATACTGCGACACGCTTGGCTACGACGATCCGTTAACCATATATGATCGAACAAAAGCGCTTGCAGCGGCCGTAAAGATTCCGATCGAAGTGCACTGTCATAACGACCTGGGCATGGCAGTCGCCTGCTCAGTTGCGGGGGCAAAAGGCGCGATAGACGCAGGAGTCAATGCGTACATCACCACGACAGTGAATGGCATGGGCGAGCGCGCCGGTAATGCGGACATGGTCTCTACGATCCTCGCGGTGCAAAAGTCCAGCGGGTTTGAGAAGAAATACCACTTGGATGAGCATATTGACTTGTGCCGTGCGTGGAAGTTGTGTAACTACGCTTCTCTGGCATTTCACGTTCCGATTCCTGTGAATCAGCCCGCGATTGGCGAAAACGCATTCGCACACGAATCGGGTATACACGCGGACGGCGCACTGAAAGACAGCAGGAACTATGAGTTGTACGACTACACGGAGGTCGGCAGGGGGCACATCGAGCTGCTTGAAACCGGCAGGCTAATAACAACAGGCGAGTACTCGGGAATAAAGGGCTTCATGAACGTAGCGGGGAAATACGAGCTGAAATTCAAGGATGACGACGAGGCACGTGAGATATTAGAGCTCGTCCGATACGCGAACGTGCACACGCAGAAGCCCGTAACGGAAGACGAGATTAAGTTCATTGCTCGCTATCCCCGTCATGCGAAGATGATTATGTCAGTGCAGCCGTGAGTGAGTGAGTGAAGAATTTACGCTAAAGACATCGCGAGACAATTTCGAAAATTTGATATATACGATTCGTTTAAATTATTAACGAATTACCATGTCTGGAACAGTTACGGAAAAGATACTCAACGAGCATATCGTTGAGGGAGAAAAGGCTCCTGGGGCTGAGGTTGCGTTGAAGATCGATCAGACGCTTACCCAGGATGCAACCGGTACCATGGCCTATTTACAGTTCGAGGCCATCGGAATACCGCGCGTGAAAACAGAACTGAGCGTGAGTTATGTTGATCACAATACGTTACAGACAGATTTCAAAAACCCTGATGACCACAGATATCTTCAATCTGTAGCCAAGCGATACGGGTTATATTTCTCCCGTCCGGGCAACGGTATCTGCCACCAGCTCCATCTGGAACGGTTTGCTCGACCCGGTAAGACCCTCATTGGTTCGGATAGTCATACACCCACTGCGGGCGGCATAGGTTCCTTTGCGCTTGGCGCTGGCGGCCTGGACGTCGCCGTTGCTATGGCGGGTATGCCGTACCGAATAAAGTATCCGAAGATACTGGGTGTGAAACTCACCGGACGACTCCCTGACTGGGTCTCAGCCAAGGACGTCATATTAGAGGTGCTCCGTCGACTGGACGTCAAAGGCGGCGTGGGCACGGTGCTCGAGTACTTCGGCCCGGGCGTGAAGACGCTCAGCGTGCCCGAACGAGCAACGATAACGAATATGGGCACCGAAACCGGCGCAACGACGAGTATATTCCCAAGCGACGAGGTGACGAAAACCTTCATGGAGGCACAGGGACGCGGAGAGCAATGGATTCCGCTTGAAGCTGATGCAGATGCGGAATACGATGAGGTTATGGAGATCGATCTGAGCGAATTAGAGCCACTGGCAGCTCTGCCGCACAGTCCCGGTAATATCAAGCCAGTGCGTGAGATTGCAGGAATGGAGGTGCAGCAGGTGGCCATCGGCTCGTGTACCAATTCTTCGTTACGCGATATGAAGATCGTGGCAAATACACTGAGGGGGCAGACCGTTGCGGACAATTTGCATCTCACGATCAACCCTGGTTCGAGACAGGTGGTGGAGCACCTTATAGAGAGCGGCGAAATGCAGTACCTTGTAGCTGCGGGTGCTCGGATACTGGAAAACGCCTGCGGACCGTGCATAGGCATGGGCGCCGCACCGTCGTCTCATGCTGTCTCCATACGAACCTTCAATAGGAACTTCGAGGGCCGGAGCGGAACGAAGGACGCAGAGGTGTTCCTTGTGAGCCCTGAAGTCGCAGCAGCCACGGCAATCAAAGGCGTTCTCACGGATCCACGGGATCTCGGTGTGTATCCCCGGATAGAGATGCCACAGCGGTTTATCGTTAATGACAACATGTTCATACCGCCGCTTCCACCGGAGGAGGCTGCTAAGATCGAGATTATACGGGGGCCGAACATCAAGCCACTGCCGGATTTCCCGCCCGTGCCCGATACTTTGAACGGAGAAGTGCTCATCAAAGTTGGGGATAATATCTCCACGGATCACATCATGCCTGCGGGCGCAAAGATCCTACCGCTGAGGAGCAACATCCCTGAGATGTCCAAGCATGTCTTCGAGGTGGTTGATCCAGAATTCCCCGCGAGGGCTCTGGAGAAAGGTGGAGGTTTCATAATCGGTGGTGAGAACTACGGCCAGGGCTCGAGCAGAGAGCATGCTGCACTTGCACCCAAGTACCTGGGTGTTAAGGCAGTAATTGTCAAGTCGTTCGCGCGCATACATCTGGCCAACTTGATAAACTTTGGCATAGTGCCTCTGACTTTTAAGGATCCTGCGGACTACGAGTCCATAGATCGGGGCGATACGTTAGAGGTGGCCATAGGGGACTTGCGTGACGATGTTAGACTCATAAATCAGACGAAAGGTTCTGAGATTGAACTTACACATTCGCTTTCATCACTGGATGCCGAGATATTGAAGACCGGGGGGAAACTGCCCTGGGTGAAGGCAGAAGTCTGAAAGGATAGGATAGAATAGGAGGGAATAGGAGGGATGAAAGATGGCACAACGTGGTATTAGAGAATATGACGCCAAGAGGATTCTGGCTAAGCATATAGGAGAATTTTCTGATGGAACGTTTACGTACGAGGGCAAGGTCGCCCTGGTTACACCTGATAAGAGCATAGAAGCGGTGAGTGAAGAGAACCCGTGGGTGAAGACCGATAAACTGACGGTGAAGTCAGACCAGCTATTCGGTAAGCGTGGCAAGCACGGGCTAATACTCGTGGGCGCAACCTACGAGGAAGCGAAGAAATGGTTGGATGAGAAGATGAACAGCACTGTGCAGGTGGGCAAATCACGGGGGAAATTAACACACTTCCTCGTTCAGTCCTACATGGAGGTTGATAACGAGTATTATCTGGCCTTCACGGGTCATCGTGATGGCGATTATATCCATTTCTCGACAGAAGGCGGCGTGGACATAGAAGCGAACTGGGACAAGGTCACAACAGTCAACGTCCCGATGGATGCAAAGATAGCGGATGTTGACCTCACGTCCGTCGTGAATGCTGTAAAAGCCGAGGACAGAAAACCGCTCGGAGACCTGATAGCGGCATTGTTCCGATTCTATCGCGAACTGCAATTCGGATTCCTGGAGTACAATCCGTTCTCCTTTAAGGATGGTGAATTCTTACCGGTGGATACCGTGGCGCGATTGGACGATACCGCGCAGTTCCTCTGCTCTGAGGATTGGGACGGCGTGGAGTTCCCGGTACCGTTCGGCCGTGAATTGCGGCAGGAAGAGCAGTACATAAAGACACTGGACGAGAAGAGCGGATCGTCACTGAAACTGACCATACTGAACCCTCAGGGTAGAGTATGGACGATGGTGGCGGGCGGTGGCGCAAGTGTAATTTATGCAGATACCGTGGTCGATCTGGGGTATGGCGAGGAGCTGGCGAACTACGGCGAGTACAGTGGCAATCCCACCACGGATGAGACTTATGAGTATGCAAAGACACTGCTCGATTTGATGACGCGAGAGAAAGCAGATGGTGGCAAAGTCCTGATCATCGGTGGCGGAATCGCGAACTTCACGGATGTGGCGAAGACCTTTGACGGGATAATAATGGCGCTCGATGATTATGCGGCAAAGCTCAAAGAGCACGGTATTAAGATTTATGTCCGTCGTGGCGGGCCAAACTACGAGGCAGGTCTAGCGAAGATTCGCGCAGCCGGGCAGCGTTTGGGACTGGATATGGCGGTCCACGGGCCTGACATGCACATGACGAAAGTGGTGAGTATAGCACTACAAAATCTGGAGGGGGGCAAGTAAAATGGACAAGCCTGATTACATATTGTTTGATAAGGATACGACGGCCATCGTCTTCGGTAACCAGCAGGCGGCGGTTCAGAGGATGCTGGACTTCGACTATCTCTCTGGGAGAGCGAAGCCGTCGGTAGCTGCCGTGATCAATCCCAGCGGCGGTCGCAGAGGGCTTATGAAAGTCTTCTTCGGCAGTGAGGAGATCGTTATACCAGTATACAACACGCTCGAAGCTGCCGTGGAAGCGCATCCGGAGGCTGACGTGGTTGTCAATTTTGCCTCATTCCGCTCAGCGTACAACGTTTCCGTTGAGGCGCTGAACATGCCGAGCATTAAAACGGTTGCCATTATCGCTGAGGGCTTGCCGGAACGGCAGACACGGGAACTCATCGCGCTAAGCAAGAAGCTGGGCAAGTGGATCATCGGGCCTGCAACGGTCGGAGGTTTCGTGCCAGGCGCATTCAAAATCGGCAATGCCGGCGGCGCGCTGTCCAATCTCGTCATGTCTAAACTCTACCGGGCCGGAAGCGTTGGATTTGTATCGAAGTCGGGCGGTATGCTAAACGAGATGGCGAATATGATCACGCTGAATTCAGACGGTGTGTATGAGGGTGTTGCGATCGGCGGTGATAAATACCCTGGCTCGACACTTGTGGAGCACCTGCTGCGGTACGAGGCAAATCCAGGCATCAAGATGATGGTGGTGCTCGGCGAGGTTGGCGGTAAGGACGAGTACGAGATAGTGGACGCACTAAAAGCAGGTAAGATAACCAAGCCGTTGATCGCGTGGGTTACCGGTACCTCGGCAAAAATCTTCCCGACTGAGGTGCAGTTCGGCCATGCAGGCGCAATGGCTCGGGGCGCGGCTGAGACTGCGGACGCCAAGAACGCAGCACTTAAGGACGCTGGCGCGTACGTTCCCACTTCGTATGATGACTTCGGCGACCTAATCCAAACGGTCTATGAGGATCTCAAGGGGAAGGGCGTGATCGAGGAGAAGGCTGAGGTAGAGCCGCAGGCAATACCCGTAGATTATGACCCTAAGATCATGCGAAGAACCACCAATATTATGAGTTCCATCTCGGACGACCGTGGCGAGGAACTGCTCTATGCGGGTGTACCCATCAGCAAAGTTATACGGGAGAACTACGGCCTCGGAGATGTTATCTCGTTGCTGTGGTTTAAGAAGCGGTTGCCGAAGTACGTTACTGACTTCCTGGAACTCGCGCTCATGATAACCGCAGACCACGGCCCCTGTGTGAGCGGCGCGCATAACGCTATTGTGACCGCAATGGCCGGCAAGGACATTACCGCAGCCGTGGCATCGGGTGTGCTGACCATAGGGCCGCGATTCGGCGGTGCGATCGACGGTGCTGCTCGACACTTCAAGGACGCTCTGGGAAGAGGTTTAACGCCACGGCAGTTCGTGGACGATATGAAGGCCAAGAACATCAATATACAGGGCATCGGCCACCGGGTGAAGAGCGTGCAGAACCCGGACATGCGCGTGAAGCTGCTGGCAGAGTGGGCGTTTAATAATCTGCCGAAGCACGAGCTGCTCGACTTCGCATTGGAAGTGGAGAAGATAACCACCGCCAAGCGGAACAATCTCATCCTGAACGTCGACGGCTGCGTCGGTATCGTGTTCGTGGATATTCTGCGCTCAACGGGCATCTATACCGAGGATGAGATAGACGAGATCATTACTATCGGCACGCTCAACGGCATATTCGTCTTGGGGCGGACGATCGGAATGATCGGGCATTTCCTTGATCAGAACCGGATCCATTCTCGATTGTACCGGCACCCGTGGGACGACGTGCTCTACATGTTACCCGAAGAGGAAGAGGTGTTGAAATATCGGGAAACTAAATAGTAAGGTAAGTAAGGATAGAGGAGAGAGAAGAAGGAAAAATGGCCGAAAAAATCCAGATGAAGACTCCGTTGGTGGAGATGGACGGAGACGAGATGACGAGGGTATTGTGGGGCATGGTAAAGGAGAAACTGCTCCTTCCCTACATTGACCTCAAGACTGAATATTACGATCTCGCGCTGAAGAAACGTGATGAGACTGATGATCAGATAACCGTGGAGGCGGCAGAGGCGATAAAGAAGTACGGCGTGGGTGTGAAGTGCGCCACCATAACGCCAAACGCAGCACGAGTCGAGGAATACAACCTGAAGCAGCAGTGGAAAAGCCCCAACGGCACTATCAGGGCGATACTGGATGGTACGGTTTTCAGGGCGCCGATTATGGTTAACAACATCAAACCCTCCGTACGGAACTGGCAAAAGCCGATCATCATCGGAAGGCACGCGTACGGCGATGTGTACAAGAATGAGGAGTATCGTGTTGACGGCCCCGGGAAGGCTGAGCTGGTGTTCACGAATGAGAGTGGTAGCGAGGTAAGGCACACGATCCATGAGTTCGACGGGCCCGGGATAATCCAGGGCATGTACAACCTCGACGCCTCTATACGGAGCTTTGCGGAGGCCTGCTTCGCTTATGCACTGGACCAGAAGGTGGATCTCTGGTTTGGCACGAAGGACACGATCTCCAAGATCTACGACCACCAATTCAAAGAGATCTTCGAAGATGTTTACGAATCGACGTACAAAGCGAAGTTCGAAGCGGCAGGCATTGAATATTTCTACACGCTCATCGACGATGCGGTAGCCCGGATAATGCGGTCGGAAGGCGGGATGCTCTGGGCGCTGAAGAACTACGATGGCGATGTGATGTCAGATATGCTTGCTTCGTCGTTCGGCAGTCTCGCGATGATGACCTCGGTACTGGTCTCGCCGCATGGCTACTTCGAGTACGAAGCGGCGCACGGCACCGTCCAGAAACATTACTACAAACACCTCAAGGGTGAGAAGACTTCCACGAACTCCGTCGCGATCATCTTCGCATGGACGGGTGCGTTACGCAAGCGTGGCGAGCTTGATGACATACAAAAACTTGTAACATTCGCGGATAAATTGGAGGCAGCTGTCATTAAGACGATAGAGGACGGAATCATGACCGGCGACTTGGCTAGACTTGCGGAACCGGCTGCTGAAAAAGTAGTGTACACCGAAGAGTTTATTGATGAAGTGAAGCGGAGACTGGAAGAGAGCGTCAGTTAAAAGTTAAAGCTCTGAGGAACTGGTGGCCCGAAAAGCTAATCGGAAAAAGCATAGCTTTGGTCGCATCTTTCGGAAAGTGACATGGACTTTCGATATATCCTAGAGTTGCAGGGCCTAAAAGTAGCAAAACAACACGGATATTTATATTACATGTAAACGCTAAAGATATGTAAAATAAAAACTCGTCATATTTAATAACGCAGAACTCATATGTGACGAAGTGGGAGGAAAAAGATGGTTGTTGACTATTCGGCGTGGCAAACACGACCCATCCGTATCACCAATTTGAGGCTGGACCCTGAAAATCCACGCGTACCTCCAGCGCCAGACAGACTTACGCAGGTGGAGCTAATACATTATTTTTGCCATCACTACAAAGTGTACGAGCTTGCTCGGAGTATAGCGGAAGATGGATACTTTCCCGATGAAAAGATTGTTGTGGCTGAAGAAAATGATGAATTCTATGTCTTAGAGGGCAATCGGCGCGTTGCTGCTCTAAAACTGCTTGTAAATGTGGATTTGGCACCTGAGGACATGAAAGACCGTTTTTCACGTCTTACCGGCAGTGTAGACCATAGGAAGGTCGCAGAGTGCGAAGCTACCATTGCGCCTAGTAGAGAGGCTGCCACAAAACTCATTTTGGAGAAGCATACCCAACAGTCCGTTTTGCAGTGGTCCCCTCTAATGCAGGCGGGATTTTACCATAATGAGCTAACGAAAGATGGTGCATCGATTGATGAGCTTTCACGTTCTTACAATTTGTCTCCAGGGAATATACAGAACTTTCTCCGTATGAGTGACATGTATCACCTCGCTGCAAGCATGGAACTTCCTCAAGATGTCCAGGACAAAGTGCTTGATCCCCAAAATTTCCCTATATCTGTACTCGAACGTCTCTATGAATCTCCTGAAGTGCGCAAACAACTCACTCTATCCGATGATCTCTCAACTATCTCTTGTGAACCTGACCAATTCAAGAAGGCTTACTCCAAGATAGTTACGGACATCGCAACAAGCCAGCAAGATACGCGCTCTCTCAACAAGAATGAAGATAAAAAAAATTATGCTAAAAGCGTAAGGGATCTCGCGGGTATCATAGACACCGGAAAACCAATTCCATTGGAGTCGTTAATCCTTCAACCTCCAGAGCAGAAAAGTCCTGCCGAGCATCTAAGGAAGCATGCCGCTAAGAAGCGTTCTACCCGCCGAACAAAAGGGCTTTTCAGCGCTAGTGCCATACCCTTTAAGCTTGAGGGAGCCGCAAGTCTCAGACTCTTTTACGACGAACTGAGGAAATTACCGGTTGCAACCTATCCAAACGCTTCCGCTATCCTGCTAAGGGTTTTCGCCGATAAAGCCTGTCGCCACTTCCTCAAGCGAAATGGAATCAAGACAATCCCGGTGGGACAACAAAAGCGAAATCTAGCAGATGCATCTTTCGGAGAGTTACTCGACTATCTCGTACAAAAATCTAATCCACTAATAGGTGATGAGAATGTCAAAAAAGCAATACGAACCTTCAAATATGGGTCCTCTTTCAAATCTCTGTCTTCTCTCAACACAATCATACATAACGAAGAGGTCTCTTTTACAGAACAAAAAGTACGTGATCTTTTGCCCAACCTTGAGGGTCTACTGAAAATTATTCTGACAGAATAGGCGCAAATGACCAAGTATAAAAGCCCCCTCAGATATCCAGGTGGAAAGTTTGGATTGGCTCCATTCATAGCCGATATCATTGTTCGAAACGGGCTCTCTGACGGAATTTACGCTGAGGCATACTGTGGCGGAGCTGCAATCGCTTTGGACCTCGTAACGGGTGAGTTTGTTCGTACTGCCTACATCAATGACGCTGATTTCCGCATATATGCCTTTTGGGACTCTGTCTTGCACTCCACTGAGCACTTTCTTAGATTATTATGGGATGCCCGTTTGGACCTGGCGGAATGGCACCGGCAAAAAGAAATCCTTGACAATTATTCGGACTACGATCTGTTGGAGGTCGGTTTTGCGACTTTCTTCTTGAATAGGTGCAATTGGTCTGGAATTCTCTCAGGGGGTCCTATTGGTGGATATAATCAGAAAAGCAACTGGTCTTTAGATGCTCGATTCGCTAAAAAGGAATTGGCAAAGAGGATCGAGTTAATTGCTTTATATTCAGACCGAATCAAGGTCACCAACCTTGATGCACTGGTTTTTTTGAACAATATTGAAGGAGCTTATTCTCCTTCTGATCGTCTATTAGTCTATTTGGATCCTCCCTACTACTCAATGGGGGATCGCTTGTATCTAAACTACTACACACCTGAAGACCATGCTGAACTTGCCAGATACCTTCTACACGTTACCCATCTAAACTGGGTTTTATCTTATGATGACGTCCACGAGATTCGAGACCTCTATCAGGGTCATCGCAAGAGTAAGACTGAAGTAGTTTACCATGCCAACCTTAGGAAGCTCGGCAGAGAACTCATTATGCACAGCCCGACACTACAATCTCGGGAACCACCATAAGTTGCTGGCAGATAAATGAAAAAGCTCTAAGACAACAGAGATCGATACACACGTGAGTGGGAAGGACCTAGCGAAGATAAAAAGTCCGTTAGATAGTTTGTTTAAGAACGAGGGTGGAGAAGGCGGAAAAGGATGAGAGGAAGGAAATGCGTGGAGATTGTTGGTTCATCCAGAGGGATGTATATCCGCAATACTGCAGATATACCGGAGTTATATGAAATTGCCCGCATTTCAGAAGAAAAAATAAAAGGCTGTGTGCCCTTATGTGAATCCGAAAACAAAGGTGGGAGATAAGTGATAGAGGAATTAGAAAAACTTAAGAAAGACATTACAAGGATACGAGGAATCATGATCACAGTTTCTACAGGTCGTGGAAACATCGATGATTTTGAAAAAGAATATCAAGAGTTGTATTTTTCAATAAAGGAGCAATTAAAGGCTTTTCTGAAGAAAGGATTTCGTTTTCCTGATCTAAACTTTTTTTCATCTCTTTCGGATTTTTACTCGTACTGGAAGGCAGAATTAAAAACTTATCAAGAAAGAAGAGAATACGTTAATTCATTGTATAAGACCATAGATGATGCCATAACTCATGCTCTAATGAAAGCATCTTCCGAAACAACCGACCTAGCCGATTTAGAGACGTTATTGTCTTCAGGGATTGAAGATTATGAATCTGAAGGTAAGTTTGAATATGATATTGCTTTATCGTTTGCAGGTGAGGACCGAAAACTAGCAGAAGAGATCGCAAATGCACTGATAATCGAAGGAGTTAAGGTATTTTATGATAGATTTTATAAAAGTCCGATGTGGGGGAAAAAATTAACGAGCTATTTCCAAGACGTTTATGGTCCAAAAGCGAGATTTGTAATGGTCTTAATATCAAAGCATTATCTTATTAAAGATTGGACTGACTTTGAATTCTCTATCGCAAGGGGAGAGGCAAAAAAGAGAAAAACAGAATTCATACTACCAATTAGGCTAGATGATACTAAGATTTTAGGGATACATGAGGACGTTGGATATCTCGACTTAGAAACAGAGGGTATTAAGGGGATAGTCGATGCTCTTTTAGAAAAATTGCCAAAAAGAAGAGAGTTACATAGTAAGATAACAAAGGGCATATTTGTAACAACTTTAGGGGTTAATTTTGAAGATTTGGTTGAAAATAAAATAATTTCAAAAGATGATTGGAGAAATTATCCAAGAACATGCGATAAATTTGAGGCTGATTTAATGGCAAAACTGGACAAATCTTCCATTGGTAAATATCATTTCACAGAACCTTCCGTGCGAAATGGAGAAACCTTATCTGTAAGATTTGCTCATTACTGGGATCTGTCATGGGGATTGCCCGATTTCAGTTTTACCGATTATTGGGATTTTCTTGAGTTTCGTCCAATAGAAGAAATTTATCCCGATAGTCATAAAGAAGTTAAATCTATGTTTAGAGGGACCTTTCCAGATAAATTGTGGGAAGAAAATGAAAAAGGCACACAGCCATGAAATGCGAGCAACTCTGCGGACACTTCGTGTCCTTGCCTCAGCCCTTCGGGCTTCGGTCATATAACAGGCGTGTATCTAGCTACGGTGCTACGCACCTTCGCCCAAATTCTCGCTTCGCTCGGACTTCAGATACCCGCCAGACGTTATCTGCTCATTGCGGGTCTAAAAAAGAGGTACAGGAGGGAGGTTGAATAATGGCTCAGAATGTGCAAAACCGTTTGCTTTGTTTCTTTGATATACTGGGTTTCTCAAATATGGTGAGAAATCTAAGTGTGGATGAAATTGTCACAAAATTCCAAAGTATCTTTACGACAATTTTTAATGTGAAATATCGGAAGATTGAGCCTGAAATCTTAAAAAAAGTATGGGATTCAAGAAATTGGGATGAATGCGAGAGAGACCTTGAACTTTTGAAACAAGCCTATCCTCTTAGAAGCAAAATGGGACTTATTGAAACAAAAGGGAAATTAGATGCGTTTCTTAATGCCAGAAGGACTTTTAAGTATATGATCGTGTCGGACAGCGTAATAATTTACTCTGAGCCTCTCGAAGAAAATCAGAATACGCTGGAGATATTCTGTGAATTTGTATCTTTCAGAACAAAACCCCTTCGGGGAAATTTAGAATGCTTTAGCTCGCACACAGGTAGTTCCAATCGCCCAATTTTGTACCAAATTCACCGTTTTCAGATGGTAGAGGCGGATCTTTCTTGAAGAACATTACGAATTCCATTTGTG
>DATKXZ010000101.1:0-8399 GCA_035528755.1 Desulfobacteria bacterium
CAGAAGCGACATTCTGAAAAGCACTGGGCGATTTACCGCGTTTATAAAGGGTTTTTTACCAAATTTGCCGTATCTCAGATTGAGAGGCTGAAATAGCCGAGATTGAGAAGCGGTGCAGACCTGTGCAAGCAATCTTAAAACCGTGGCTATAGGTACGGGTCCACCCACTGCGACCAGAACTGCACAGGATTTTTCACCGGCACCACTGCGCCATTATCGGGACTGAACAACTCGCTGTTGTAAAAGACAAAGCATTCGTTCATCTGGTGGTCTAAGTTACTCTTCAATATGCCGTCGACCGTCTCTTTTTCGCGTTCACCACAATACCGGAGCAGTCTTATCAGATACGGCGTATCGCGCGGCCAGACCATCGCCTCGTGATATTCCTCATCGCCGTAGTAGGTCCGCTTCGGAGACTGCTTCACGAGTATGCCAAAAGGAAGCCCGTTTCGCTCGACGAGTAGATTCCGCTTCACGTTCCTGATAAAGTTCACCAATTCGTCGTTGGTAAAAACCGCTTCATCCGCCAGTAAAGAAAACGCAACGACAGCAGGTGATCCGGGCGTTGTATCTTGTTTCCCGGCCAGAGTCACGAGATAGTATAAATTATTTTCCGTCGCATCCCAGAACACTCGCTTGAAATTTGCACGCGCTTCTTCTAATAGCGCAGAAAACGTTTCATGTTGAGTTCCTGTCATTTTAGCGAGTTTCACGCAGCAGCTCAACATTTTTATCCATTGTGCGTTGATCTCCGGTAAGAGATACCGTGGCGTATTCAGTTCAGCTTCGTCCCCTACTTCTCCTAACCACGAATCAGGTATTCGTACCGAGACCTCCGTTTTTCCACCCGCGATTTCTACGGTGCGTTTCGAATCGGTCCACGAATGCCAGGGGACAACAGAAACAAGCCCGTTTACGTGGATAACGGGCGCGCCGTTCAGTGTGTCCATGTCATTCTGCTTAAAACGAGCGATGGTGAATGCCGCCCGCTCTAAAATCCACGCGGCAAAATCAGCGTCCCAATCCCTCTTTAAAAGCTCACCTGCAGCAATGAATGCGAGAAACGTTGCATCTGCATTGTTATAATCCAAATCCTCCGTTTTCCGTTCAGGAAATCGGTTGGGAATTCTACCAGAGCTATCCTGATAGTCAAACGAATGCAAAATGATTTTTTTGATTTTTTCAGCGTCTCCAAGGCGTATTAAGGTCTCGATGTTGTTGATAATCCCTTCAAACAGGTCCCTGAACCACGGTGTTCGGAACCAGAAATCACCGGCTTCGTAAAAAAACTCGCCGTTCACGTACATGCCAAATTTCGAAAGCGCGAGTGCTCTGAAGGCGATTGACGCATCCTTCGCACCAACACCAAGGGATTTTACTATTTCTTCTGCTCTCTTCTGCTCCTCTGCTTCATCCCTCATCCAATCCTTCCCTCGTTCGTGCAGTCGTCCAAGCTGTGTTTCTGAGTTACTGCACGCTATCACCAGTAACGCAGCAGCGGTGTTATCCAGTGGAAGCTCAATCTCACCCAGTGATACTGGTTTCTTTAGCTCTCCTGTGAATACCGCACCGTTTTCTGTCTTCTCTCGGAATCCAGAGCCGAGTTTATACCACCACGCGATTTCCTTCTTCCCCGTTCTCACTTCACACGCATGTGCCGTTCGAAGTGAAATACACTTCTCACCACGCCAGATCAGCATGCCATCACGTAAAGCTCTACAGGAAAGCTCATCGGGCTGTGAATGCGCATACATGTGTCGGATATCAATCAATGGCTCAATTACGACTACTGTGGGGCTCTGCCCCATCACGGGCTCTGCCCGTGCCCCCGCAAGCCCAGGAGGGGCTTTCCCGCAAGCCCTGTAAGGGCTTAATGCGTTGCTTTCAAGCGAGATGCACGCAGTAACGCCGTTTTGACGTTTGCCTTCGCCTTTCATCAAGTAGTAGCTCGTCACGAGATGAACGTGCTCCGCCGCATTATCATAATAATACGACAGCGTCCAGGGCGAAACGGTCACCTGCTTTGGCGCGAGCTTAACGTACTCTCCTTCTATCTTCGCGCCGACCGCTATCCCCTCTAAGAAATGGATGTTTTCGCCGTTGATCAAGACAGAGAGCCCTTCGTAGGGATAATCTCGGTTCGGAATGACTTTTTTCCCAAGAGTAACCGAGAAAACTGATTGCGACCAGGATGCGTGTGGTCGTTTGAGTATCGCATGCTTGGTCTTCTCGGGATTGTTATCCTCAACGGGCTGGAGCACAACGTGAAAGTTCATCTTCCCTTACCTTAAGAAGAACAAGCGGCAGCCGTTATTAAAAGTGGCGGTGGTTTTTGACGAGGTAACTGGAGATACGTAGTGAGCAAAAAGAGAGATGACCGACCGTCTCACAGGAGACGCAGGCAATCTACGTAAACCAATCAGCGGGATTGGTAAGGAACGCCAGCTTTTCTGGTTCGCGCAATAGGTCGTACATTGCAATGTCCGTGCTCAGCCCATGGTTGCGTATCCACGTATCCGAAGGCGTGATGAATCGAACGTCCGGCACTTCTTCGTAGCGCTCGTTCCTGATAAACTCACCGGTTGTCAGTTCAAAATAAGCAGCGCCACCTCGCTGCGCTATCGGCTCGTAGATTGAGGAGAACGTTCGGGCAACCCAGTTTGCCATCTTTAACGGTGCGTCCGCGGGGTTAATCGTTACGTGTCCGTAATTAGGCGGAATGATAACCTTATCTCCTTGTTGCGCTTTTACCACTGCTATGTCTGTTATCTTCTCAATATCCCTTTCTTCCCGTTTTTGCAAAAGATAATGCGCGTCGCCTTCTAATACCGCATACATCTCGGGATAGGTGAGCTTCGATCCCGGAAGATACGGGTGGTGGTGTCCCGCGGTTTTGACGAATTCTACACCGAGCGTATTCGGAGGGATAATGGTAATATCATATCTCAGTTCTCTTGCTTTGATCTTCTTCGCATCATCTTCGTCCTTCGAGACTTCTCTGAACATGAAGTACAGTTCCATATCCTTACTCGCGCGCGCCAAAAAGCGCTTATCAAATACCACCTCCGTCATCTCTCCGAGCGTTCTCACCACGGGGAAAAACGTTCGGTTTCCGAACCGGAGTTCTTTTTTCATTGGTAGTAGTGCACCACTTCCCAGTTGTGTCGTTCTCGTGGCACTGCATATCATCCCGTTTGTGTTATCCGTAATTCCGGTAAGCCCACGATATCCACTGTTGCTGATGCTATCTTAACCTTCTCGGACTTTTGAATCTCCTCAAGAATCATCAGACCTAATTTATTACGTATCACTCTTCGTTGTCTTACATCGGTTATGTACCTGATGTGAAAGGTAATCCAGTTGTCGGTCAGGGTCAAATAGATCTCGGGCTCTACAGCCCTTGTCGTGAGATAATATTTCTCTCCAAGTTTCAAAATTTCTTGTTCTGCTGCCTCCGCCATAGTTTTCGTCTCCGTTCCCACAATATGGCGAATGGTAGTAGCTGCTTCTTTCCAATCACTGCCATACGTAATAGGAAGCTCGATCTCATCCCAAATGAAGTTGTTGTCCTTGGTATAGTTATTTATCATACCAGACAAAATAACACCGTTAGGAAGTATTGTCAGTCTACCGGTCGCTTGATCTCCAGCCACCCACTCCTTCAATTCCAAGAGGGTAGTGTACGAAATACCGATATCGATCACGTCACCTATTTTTGCGTTGATTTCTATTCGGTCTCCAACACGGTAAATACCCGTTACAAAGATAATTACCCCGCCTACGAAGTTCTTAAAAAAGTCCTGCAAGGCAATAGCGATTCCGGCAGCTATCAACCCGTAGGAAACTAACAGCGTCTGCGTGTGTTCCACCCATATCCTGATGAGTGCGAGTACAATGCCCACGATGTAGAGAATCGAAACGGTCTTTCTGAACGAATATCGTGCCTTTGGTTCTTTTATGTTTCGCACAACGATCTCTTCTATGACCGATTTGAAGGCGAGATAAAGTATCGTAACGGCGAGAAGGGTGTAAAAACCTCTTTCCAGATAGGTGTTGGGATATTGGAACTGAGCAAACCAGAACAAACCCGTGATTATTATGAGGGCTAAGGTATTAACAATTTTTTTTATCATACGTTATCCTTTTTGTTTACGTATTTAAATATTCCTCTCTTTTTAGTTTCGTGCAGGTTTCAAGTGCTCGAAGGGCGGTCTCTAACCTAACTCAACTCATAGCCTTCTCGCCCATAACAGTTACCTGCGGCGCTTTAATTCCCTGTTTAGCAAACTCATTCCAAACTTTTCGGGTAACTTCGGACTTGAACTCGAATTCATACCGTAAATCGTAGACATACGCCTTGGCCCGGAGACATCGGTAAAAGGGGAAATCTTCTAAAAGCACGGTAAACGGGCGTTTTTTAGATACGTAGACATATTTAGAGGTTACAATCGCTTCTTTCAAAATTTTCAGGCCTAATTCGGCATCGGAATCGGGATCTATAAATACATCGATGACCACCATCATCTCCGCTGTTCCTGCATTTGCACTCGCAACCGCCTGCGTGAAAATCAGATAATTTGGTGCGGAAACAAGATTGTCATCGGGTGTTATAAGTCGTGTCGCCCGAATCCCTATATCCGTGACCTCGCCATAATATCCGCCGATTGTGATTTTATCTCCGATTTGATAGGGCTTTTCAAGGGTAATTATGAGTCCCCCGATTACATCCGCGAAGAGATCCTTCATTCCAAAACCGATCGCAGCACCGAGAAGCCCCGAGAACGCAATGAGCTGGGTTGACGAGAGGCTCAGGATCGATGCCAAAATATAATAGATTGCGATACCATAAATAGAAAATTTCAAGAGTGGTATCACCATTTTGACGGTTATTCGGTATTCTCCTGCTCGTTCTGAGAACCGAATGAGAAGATATGCAATGACGCGCGTTAACAAATAAGCAAGGGTAATAATCAGAATAGAGCTCAGAATCGTTCCTAAACCAATCGTTTTCAGTGGCACCTCAATTAAAGTAGTATCTACCATGCTACCATATCACCCCTGATTTTTTCAGGTATCCTATTATACAGTTCAAAGCTTCAGGATTGATGTTATAATACTCGTTATCGGTGGTGATTAAGCTCTGAAGTAATAATCGGTGAAGTACCTCATCTACCTTGCTCTCGCCGCTAATTGCAACCAATTCTTCCTTGGTAACCGATTCCATCGACAGGATGCAATACAGAATAAAGGATTCGGTATAATCAAGCTCGATCTTGAAGGAGCACTCTTTCACATGACTCTGTTTGATCGTTGGATACTCAAGGCTTTTTTCCCATATTATCTTTGCAACGCCAGGATTGCCATTCGAATAATAATTAATCAACTCGAAAATTATGTCTTCGGGCGTTTTTGTCTCTTTTTTCCTTGACAAGCGGAATCTGAGAAGATTGAAATTTATTGTTACAAACGGGATATTAAAGGTCTTTTCCAGCGGTTTTATCGTAATCGGAAATCGAACAAAATTGATAAGTGTTTTATTCACCGTCTTACCGTCATCGATGAATTCCAGTTCGTCCTCCTTGTAGCGTGATAAGATTAGTTCTTTTGTTTCAAGTGTAGTGAATTTCGGGAGCTTTAACTGGACGGGGAAGAACTGACCAACATTGATCACTTCGTCGAGATAGTTCCATGAATAGAGGTTCCAGGTCGTTATGAACAGGTTATCCGAGGATATTACTGATTTTAAGAACTTATCGAGAAGGTTAAACCCACCAATTGTGCGCATAAAAAGGAAATGGCAATGATCAACGATCACAATGCCTTTTGGCTGTTCTGGAAACTTTACCGCGTCTTTATCTTTGACGAGAGATGAAAATGACAGTTTCGTTATCTTATGAGCGGTCATCTTTTCTATCGTGTTGACAAGCGTGGTTCGTCCAGCAAAAGGTTCTGAGATCAGTGCAACATCGGATTTCTGCCCGAATTCTTCAAACTCAGTAATGGTTTTCTGAATGGCTGCAATTTCATTCTTAAATCCGATAATTTCGTCCGAAATTTGCTTCTCAGCGTTATTCATCATGTGAATCTTTTAAGATATCTTTTCGGGTCTCCTCCTGTGCAAACCCGCCTTGGCCTTTTATCAGCTTTTCGCTTTATTCTGACCCCTCCCAGCCCCTCTCTTTTTCTATAGGTAAAACGGCTTTAAAAATATGCCCGTTTTATGCAAATACGATTTGCCCCGCTTGCGTCTGTCTGACCTCCGGTAACATGATAAGAGAGATTCTAACGGTAATCGTTACGTTAAATAGGCATTGAAGAGGTATTGCTGGACCATTCGATGCGAATTGAAGAACGAGCCATTAAAGGCAATGGCATAGCGCATGATCTGGGCCCATTTCTCGCGGTCGGTATAAAACATCGGTAATACCACCTGTTCCAATTTCCTATAAAGGTTTTCCGCCTCTTCTGAATCATCCATTTCCAATTCGCAGACATTCACAACTTTTGTCTCTATTGCCCATCCGGTCACGCCCTCTACGCACCCTTCCACCCACCAGCCATCGAGCACACTCAAGCTTGGCACGCCGTTGAGGCACGCTTTCATGCCACTGGTACCCGACGCTTCACACGGTATTTTCGGCGTATTGAGCCACACATCGACACCCGAAGTAATCAACTGCGCAAGCTCCATATCATAATTTTCGAGGAATACAATCTTTATATCCGTTTCCAATCTCTTCATGGCGGCAAAGATACTCTTTATCAGCTCCTTCCCCAACGTATCCTTAGGATGTGCTTTGCCCGCAATGATGACTTGAATTGATCTATTTTTCGTACTGCTTACTAATCTATCAAGATCGTTAAACAAAAGATGAGGTCGCTTATACCGTGTCATTCGCCTCGCAAAGCCCAGAGTGCAGGTATCATAATCCATCCCTATAGTGTGCTTTGTATTGACAAGATCGATCAGCATCCTCTTTGCTTCGCGATGTGCTTGCATGATCTCTTCCAGTGGTATTGACATCACATACCTCAGATTGAACGAATCTTTTCGCCAACCACTGGTATGCTTATCATACAGCCTGCGGAACGGTTTGGAAGTCCAAAATACATGGTGCACACCGTTCGTTATCGAATCGATAGGATAGCCAGGGAACATATTGCGTGAAATTTCTTCATGCCGCTTCGCCACACCATTTATATGACCGCTGTGCTCTAACGCGAGTAAGGTCATGTTTAATTCGTCTTTATAGCAAATGTTATCGATTTCCGCATCGTCACAGTATCCTGCGAGGAGACTTTTTACCAGGGGTGCCGAAAAACGATCGTGACCGGCTGGAATCGGCGTGTGCGTCGTAAATACGCATTTTTGACGCACTAACTCATCGATCTGCCCAGCAGAGAGATTCGGCGAATTTTTTCTGATTTCCTTCGCCAGTTCGACCACGACCAAAGCAGAGTGCCCTTCATTCAGGTGATATTTCCGGATATCGGTGTGCCCTAAGGCCACGAGCATACGTACACCGCCGATTCCGAGCACTATCTCCTGTGATAATCTGTAGCTCAAATCGCCACCGTAGAGATACGATGTGATTTCCCTATCAGACTCGCTATTTTCAAAAAGGTCGGTATCTAGGAGATAGACCGGTACTTGATGCCCCTCCAAACCGGTTATGAGGTATTTCCATGCTTGTACCTTCACCGCCCTACCCGCAATAGGGACTGATACTTTGGGGGACATGAGTGTTGCAAAATCCTGGATCCTCCAGCATATCGATCCCTCTGTTTGATTTCCCTCGTCATCTAAATATTGCGATAAGTAGCCCTTGTTACTGGCGAGCGTAACTGCGACCAGTGGGACATTCAGATCTGCGCATGATCTCAGGATATCTCCGGCTAATACACCCAGTCCGCCGCTATACGTCGGTATCTTGGGATGCATACCTATCTCCATGCTGAAAAGTGCAATGTGAAAATACTTTTCTATAAGTGAGCTGTCAAGTCGCTCCATCTCTTTTTCCTCTCAATTCGAGATAGATTTTATGGATATATATGTTCCGTTTTACTCGCTTGCGTCCGGTGATTCTGCGATCTCCTGTATTATCTTTTCATCCTTCTGCAGATGCACCATACGTGCGGCAGCGCTTTTCAGGATGTTTTCCAGCATCCCCGTATAGGACATTCCAGCAAAGGCAACCATCTTTGCGAGATGTCCATCCCAGCACCAGCCGGGGTTAGGATTAACTTCTAAGAGTTTCGGATTGCCCTGTGCATCCAATCGCCAGTCGAACCGAGCATAATCTCTGCAATCCAGCCGCTCAAAGAGTTTCAAGCACCACTCTATGAGTTTTCGCTCCACTTCTTCAGGAAGTTCTGCGTGAATGGAGCGGATATTCCAA
>DATKXZ010000102.1:0-11233 GCA_035528755.1 Desulfobacteria bacterium
TCCCGTTAGTACCTCGGTTCCTATTTTTATGTCCTTCACTTCTACGCCCTGCATGAACTTATTCCGTACTACCTCTGCAGTATCCACGGCCCGTGAGATCGCTCTACCTCTCGCTTTGATTAATACCTCATCACTCAAGCCGTTGTTAAACTGCGTCACTACTGCCAGGACATAACTCATCACAGACTTATTTCCGATATATATCACGTTGTCTTCTCCAGGCATTTTTGCATCACCAATTTGTAACTAGGTACAGGGTATATTTAAAGGTATCACATTCTCTTCTATCATTCATTCGGAGATCGTTAGAAGGTGATTTTTCCCTCTACGAGACGGATGCGGGAACGGCTGCGTGGTCCGGAATAGAGGGGCACATATTTCTTAGCGTAGTCTCCTTTTATTTTATAACACGATGAAAGCGCTGGTATTTGAGCCTTTTTCGGGTGCCTCCGGGGACATGATCATTGGCAGCCTGCTGGATCTGGGCGTGAAGGAGTCGAAGATAGCGGATGCTATTTCTGCCTTTGACCTTGAGCTGGCGGTACAAGAGGTGGAAAAGCGAGGGATAGTGGCAAAGAAAATCGAGTTCGTAACGACGAGCAATACATCTGCGGCAGGAGCGAGAGCCGTACGGTCGTATACGGATATCGTGAGCGCGATAGAGCACAGTGGATTGGGGAATGAGATAATAGAGAATGCCCTGAGCGTATTTGAACGGCTAGCAAATGCCGAGGCAACCGTGCATGGAACGCCAAAAGAACGCTTACACCTCCACGAGATCGGCGCTTGGGATACCATAGGGGACCTTGTAGGGAGTTCTGTTGCCTTCCTGGATCTTCGCCCGGATATCGTTATAAGCACTCCTATTTCGGTGGGTAATGGCTTTATAGAAACCGATCACGGACTTTTGCCTGTTCCTGCACCCGCAACGGTTGAAGTATTACGCGATACCTCGTTGTTGTATCAGGGCGGCCCTTTTGAATCCACTTCTGAGCTATTAACACCGACGGGTGCGGCACTCTTCGCGCACTTTGTTCAACGCTCTGAGCCCTTCTTACCGCAGATGCGTATTGAAAAAGCAGGATATGGCGCAGGGTCACGGGACGGGCCGATGCCGAACGTCTTACGAGCAAGCTTGGGTGAGATTGAAGGCTTGTCTCGCGATGCTATCGAGGTTTTGGAGACGAACGTTGACAATGTTACCGGTGAGGTGCTGGGGAATCTTACAGGGGTACTCATGGCAGAGGGTGCAAAGGACGTCGCAATCGCACCGGTGCTCATGAAGAAAGGCAGAATGGGCCACATTATCAAGGTGATTACCACGCCACAAGATGCCGCTCGAATCGCATACAGGATAATGGAAGAGACCGGTTCGTTAGGTGTTCGAGTCATGCAGGTGAAGCATCGGTTCGTGGCTAAGAGGGAAGAGAAGAAGGTGAAGGTGATGATCAGAGGCGTAGAGCGGGAAGTAGGCGTGAAGATAGGGCGGGATGCCGAAGGTAAGGTGCTCAACGTGGCTGCGGAATTCGAGGATGCGCGGCGGGTTGCGAACGAGTTGAAAATGCCTCTGAAGGATGTGATAAGGATAGTGGAAGGAACCTTTTTCTATAAATAACCTAAAAGCTTTCTTAGCTTAGTCCAGTCTTTAAAAATTGGAGATGCGAGCGGGGGTTGCCAAGAGGACAAAGGCGCAGCGTTGAGGTCGCTGTCCCGTAGGGGTTCGAGGGTTCAAATCCCTCCCTCCGCATAAGCACCAAACGCTTTTATTTTGTGAAGGGAAAAAGTTTTAAAGGTGGAGTTCTAAGACATTGATTAAACGAGGGGGGAAGAAAAGATGAGGCAAATGGGGAATGAAACGGTCTCAGAAGGCGAGGAAGTAAAGACGATGGATTCTGAAGAAATAGAGAAAATCTTGGAAAAGTCCCGGACGATCATAAAGGTAATCGGATGTGGAGGAAGCGGGACGAACACGATCCAGAGGATGACCGAGGAGGGTATCTTCGGTGCGGAACTCTTTGCTTTGAACACGGATGCTCAACATTTGTTGTTCTCGAAAGTAGATAGGAAGCTCTTGATAGGGAAGAAGACGACGCGGGGGCTGGGAGCAGGGAGTATCCCGCGGTTAGGCGAGGAAGCGGCACGGGAGAACGATACTGACATAAGGAACATGGTGGAGGATGCGGACATGGTCTTTGTCACGTGCGGCTTAGGCGGTGGCACGGGGACCGGATCAGCACCCGTCGTTGCCCAGGCGGCGCAGGAAGTTGGTGCGCTTACCATTGGCGTGGTAACATTGCCGTTTAGCGCAGAAGGCGCGGTAAGGATGGAGAATATGGATTACGGCCTTGAGAAACTGCGTGAGAATACTGACACCCTGATCGTGATACCCAATGACAAGTTACTGGACGTCGTGCCACGATTGCCCTTAAACGAGGCTTTTAAAGTTGCAGATGACGTGCTGATGCGCTCAGTGAAGGGTCTGACCGAGCTGATAACGAAGCCGGGACTTATCAATCTGGACTTCGCCGATGTGCGGACAGTGATGAAAGACGGAGGCATGGCGATGATCGGCTTTGGGGAGTCGGACGGCCAGAATAAAGCAATCGAATCGGTGCGAAAGGCGTTAAGCTCTCCTCTGCTTGAAGTTGAGGTCTCGGATGCGAAAGCGGCGCTGGTAAACGTCATAGGCGGCGAGGACATGACGGTCGAGGAGGCCGAAGGAGCACTTCAGGAAGTCTATCGAATGATGAATCCCGAGGCAAGGATTATCTGGGGTGTGCAGGTGAGTCCGGAGCTGAAGAACATGATACGAACGTTGCTCATCGTAACTGGCGTGAAATCAGAGCAGATATATGACCGTAAGGATGTGAAGAAGGAGAAATTCGGCATTGAGATAGTACGGTAGTCAGGTGTTTGTGTAAGTACGAGCTGAGGATAGCACGGGCAATGGAACAAAAATTCAATTTCGAAGGGTTAAAGGTAGAGAACTGGTCGAAGAAGATAAAGGAGTATATAAGGATAGTGAAGTTGGCGAAACGGCCGAAGCGAGACGAATTCATCAAGATATCCGAAATCGCGGGTGCTGCAATGGCACTGATCGGCACCATCGGTTTTACCATTTATCTTTTACTGACCGTAGTACCGAAGGGGTTTTGAGCGATGGCCAGGATAGTGGCAGTAAAGACGACGGTGAACCAGGAGCAGGCAGTAGCGGCCATGATTGAGGGCGCGATAAAGGAGCAGCCGGTGAGCGAACATGGACTGAAGGCGATTTTGGTGCCTGACGAACTCAGGGGGTACGTGCTGATAGAAGCGGAGTATCCCGAGATGGTGGAGCAGATCGTTCAGAGCATCCCGCATGCACGCGGCCTGGTCAAGGGAGTGATGGGCCTGGACGAGATCGAGCATTTCCTCACGCCGAAACCGTCGGTAACCGGCATTGTGGAGGGGAGCATCATAGAGATCATCTCGGGACCGTTCAAAGGCGAACGTGCGCGAGTAAAGAAAGTGGACGAGGCACATGAGGAGATCACCATCGAGCTCTTTGAGGCGATGGTTCCGATACCGGTCACGATTCGCGGCGACAGCGTACGGGTATTGAGCAGAGAGGATCACGAAGAGGATCACTAACTAGCTTCACGTCACGGGATTATAAGCAGTCTGATAGATAGATCGCTGCTGAGGGGGGCTTAAAACATGACAGACAAGGGCGCGAAGCAGGACTTGAGGCCAGCGATCGCGCAGGATTACGAGACGGGCGAGGTGCTTATGCTCGCGTACATGGATGATGAGGCGCTGCGACTGACGAGAGAGACGGGCAAGGCGCATTACTGGAGCAGGAGTCGCGGCAAACTCTGGAAGAAGGGCGAGAGTTCAGGGCATGAGCAGCTCGTGAAGGATATTCTGATCGATTGCGACGAGGATACCATTCTGTTGAAGGTGGAGCAGATCGGCGGGGCCTGTCATACGGGCTACCGATCGTGCTTTTACCGCACGATCGATGGTGACGTCGTGGGTACGAAGGTGTTCGAGCCTGAAGAAAAGTACGGGAAGAAAGGGAACGGAGTGAGTGAAGCAGGATTATAAAACACGACAAATCCCAAATCGACACTCTTTCAGTGGCGAATCGGAAAAGGCGAGAAATCATTCAGTGCCGTAGAATCTCTATTATTTTCGCGATGCGAGAGAATCGAGAAGGGGAATGGGACGACCACAACATCCCCCTTTACAAATCTTGCCACGCTTCATCCTCTTCGGGTCTGAGCTAATCTTTTCTGAGCGCAGACTCGCTCATGATGGCCACTTCATGTTCCGTTCGGAATCCTTGGCTTTCAAGAGCCGGATAAAATCCAATATTTCTTGGAGGTACGGCTCGGGAAGCTGCTCAAGCTCGTGTAAGATTGCATCTTTCGCGGCCATTGCTCTGCTTTTTATTGGTAACCAGAGGGATAAATAGGTTTTGCGATGAGGGGCTGCATTTCAACAAGACAGAAAGACAAAAGGCGGGCCTGGTGACCAGTAACGGTCGTGCAAAAGCAGAGCAACCATGAGAACGGAATGCTCTCGGCCATCCTTACTGGATCTTCATTGTGCTTTAACTTTGCCCATCAAGGGTACCTAAAAGTCAGTTCTACCGTCACGGGATCAAGTTTCAGGATGAAGCTAAACTTAGTGCAAAGTTTTTATACTAGAAGAGCTTAGCCTTCAACATGCTTTGGAATTTATGTTGGCCACAAATTTGTGAAACGGGACTCACGATCCTTGCTACATACCTTGCTATTTTAGTATTTGTTGCAGGTTGTTATTATGGTGTTTGGATGTCAGCTTACAATAATATGTTTATTGCTGATACGAGCTTTTGTACATATGCTGAAAGCTATGAAAAAGGTCCGAATGACCTTAAAGAGCTAAACAAAGCAATTGCAGAAATTTGGCTACGCGAGCAGGATCTGTGGAGAAGACTTTCTGCGAAAAATTGCATCATTTTAACTAATTATGTTTATTCTATTTGTTGCGTTGCTTTTGCTTTTATTTTAATGATAACTGCGAATTTAAGTCAAAAATTTTATTTGGTGTTTTTTTCTATTATAGTAATTCTAGCTTCAATTTTTTTTATTTGTAGAGGTTACAAATATCGAGGGAAACACATAACTAGAGACTTTTTATTTTTTGACAAAAGAAGGAGAAAGAAAACTTTATTGAATGCCATTTTTTCATCAATTCTTAATTGCAACTGTCCACATAGAGAAACATTTGAAGCGGTTATCAGGCGGAACAAATGTGCACAGCAATTAATAAAGGAATCAAATGAAGACACCATTAACGATTTATCTCAAATTTTTGATTGTTAATTTGTAGAAAAACAGTCTTAAAAGTGGGTCATGTCGCCGCTTCACGCCTCTTCAAAAAACCCCTCATCACACAATGGATCTTCACCCATGTAATCGCCGGAATGGCGGTATGCGCGCACACGGCAGCCGCCGCAGAGCTGCTTGAACTTACAGGCGCCACATCGTCCTTTAACCTCACGACTTTTGAGGTTAGTGAAGACCTCGGAGTCCAGAATCTCACGAAGGCTCTGCTCTTTGACGTTCCCGGCCTTCACTTCTAAGAGCGGACAGGGCACGACATCGCCGTTTGGCTTGATGGACATCATGCCGATACCTGCGCGGCAGCCGGGAGCTTCGCTATAATAGAACTCAGGCACTTTGTATCCCTCTTTTTCTTTTCGGTTCAGCACTACCCAGTACTGACATGCCTGCGTCGTGCAGATCTCTAAATCCTTTCGCTGCATCTGCTCTTCGTAGAGCTGCTGCACGTTCTGCGTGTACTGGCCGCAGTCGAGTTCTGCATCAGGGATCTCAGCCTCGCCGCGACCCATTGCGATATAATGGAATATTCTACACTGGCGCGCGCCCAGATCTTCGGCGATATCAAGGATCTCTGTGGTCTCTTGCTCGTTCTGCTTCATGATGCACGGATCGATCACCACGCTCAGGCCTGCTGCTTTACACGTCCGTACGCCCTTAACCGTCTTCTCAAAGACGCCATTACCCCGTATCGCGTCATGCGTCTCCTGCGTGCCGTCGATCGCGATAATAACCTCCTTTATGCCCGCAACCTTTAACCGCTTGGCAACGTCTTCGGTGAGAAGTACCCCGTTGGATGCGAGCACTAAGCTCACTCCTCGTTCCTTGCCGTACTCGATGATCTCGAAAAGGTCTTTGCGCACCAACGGCTCGCCGCCACCTAATGTAACCCGCACGTCATCACCAAACGTCTTGGCAATGTCATCAATGAGCGCACAGGCTTGCTCGGTGCTCAGTTCGTCGTCCAAAGGCGTAGCTGCGTCATAGTAGCAGTGCTTGCATCGCAGGTTGCATGCTCGCGTGACGTTCCAGTTGATGTTGAATTTCGGCATCTTTCTTCGTGCTCACTCACTCCGAGAGGTAATTAAAACGTAGAAGATAAATACTCAATCAAATCCTTCGCTTACTTTTTGTTTTGTCACCGTGGGAGATGATGGTAGCTTCGCAGTAATGCATATCGATAAAGGCTCGCCTATTGCTTCAATCCTCCTTCAGGCCGGCTCACCAGATACCAGTATGCACTCAGAGCCGCCTTCGCGCCTTCACCTGCAGCCACGATTATTTGCTTCTCCGGTGCGTTCGTTACGTCGCCCGCCGCGAATACTCCCTCCACGTTCGTCTTACAATCACAATCCACTTCTATCTCTTTCGAGTCGTTGAGTACGACCACATCCACTGCGAATTCGGTATTCGGGACGGCGCCGATCTCTATAAAAACACCCCCGACATCGAGAGCGACCTCCTTATCGTACTCTACTCGCTTGATAACGATGCCTTCTACCTTGTCCTTTCCTCTTAGCTCTTTAACCGCATAGCCCGCAAGGAATTCGACCTTGCCCGTCTTTCTCGCCTTCTCCACCAGTATCGGATCCGCCCTCACTGAGTCCCGAACTATGCTGTAAACCTTCTGTGCGTAGTTCGTAAGCTCGTTGACTGCGGTAAGTGCAGGATTGCCACTACCGATTACTGCTACATCTTTGTCACCGAAAAGCGGCGCATCACAGGTCGCACAGTAACTCACGCCCTTGCCGATCAATTCTTTCTCGCCCGGCACGTTGAGGGACCGAGCACGCCTGCCTGATGCAACGATAACCGCTTTAGCCCTAAATGTTTTACCCTGAGTCGTTAGTACGGCAAAAGAAGTATCTTCGACCCTGAGCGTTGTGACCACATCGCCGATCGAGAACGCAATCGGGAATTGCCGGACCTGCTCCTCGAATTTCCGCATCAGTTCTGCCCCGGATATATATTGGTACCCCATGTAGGTCTCCACACCCGAAGCGAGAATTGTCTGCCCGCCTACGTCTTTACTGATCACCAAGGTATCAAGCTTCTTTCGCGCGGCGTAAACCGCAGCAGTCATTCCCGCAGGGCCGGCTCCGATAATAAGCAGGTCATAGCGCTTATCCTCGTACACTGGTACCCCTCCGGACTCTACCGGTAATATGAACTCCATCTCAGCAGCCGTTTTAACACCTTCCTCCTATTGCTCCCCCGCTTTCATTACGTGCTTTAAAAAGTCCGATTCGGGCAGCGCGCCGTCAAATTCTATCGTCTCGTTTATCACCACTTTGGGCACGGCGAAGACATTGTATTTATTGGTCAAATACGGGAATTCTACCGTCTCGATCATGTCCGCAGTGATGAGTTCGCTTTCAACCGCCATTCTATGCGCCATGTTTACCGCCGAGGCGCAGTAGGGGCAGGTCGGCGTGATGAGCACCTGTATGTGGACCGGTTTGGAGAGCGATTTGAGCTTTTTACGCGTTTTTGGCGACAGCATCGAATCGCCCTGCGAGACCATCCTGATGGCTTCGATGAGCGTGGTGAATTCATATCCGTTCGGTACACCGTAAAATCGTATACCGTAGTCCTCTTTACCTTCCACGACCGTTGCCGGTATCTTATCGATCTTGTACGCCTCGACCTCATCCTCATCCGCAACAAAATCGTAGATCTCAATGCTTATCTTCGCGGAGATTTTGGCCACCTCGTCCATCAGGTTATGGTTCTCCCCGCACGTCGGGCATTCGAACTCCTGTGTGAACACTTTCAAGTTCACCGGCTCTTTTAAATCCTTGAAACCCTCCTCAACTTGCTGTCTTACCTTATCAGGCAATAATGGCATCTTTTTTTACCTCCTTCATTCCTCTCTCATACGAACTAACATCAGTCGTATCAGTTCCCGCCGGGAGAGCGAGAGGGACATACTAAATAAAGTTCTTTTCACCTCTACTTCCCCGACTATATCTACTAAACTCTTGATACTTAAAACTTTTTCCTTTACAACTGAGTAAGTGCTTGCTCTATTGCCCGCCATCAACCAGAGGGCACACGGGATCTTCAGCCAGATAATCACCCGTCACACCGTATGCTCGTGACCGGCATCCGCCGCAGATTTGCTTGTGCTTGCAGGTGCCGCAATGCCCTTTCAAGGCTCTCGCCCGCAACGCCTCGAACATCTCGGAATTCCGTACGATCTCCAAGAAACTCGAATTCCTTAGATTCCCTGCCTTCGCTGGCAGATACGCACAGGGCGTTACGTCCCCGTTCGGGAATATGTGGAACCTGGTGATCCCTGCCGTGCAGCCAGTAATCTCGATTCCGTCTCCACCATCCAACAGTCCCTCATCCTTCAGGTAAGCCCAGTACTGCGGATTGCAGATCGGTTTGAGCCACGTCTTCGCTTCTTTCTGTTTGGTCACCAGGTCCTCGAAGAATTTCAAGTTCTCCGCAGTGGAGAGGCATACATCAGTAATCTGCTTGCCACGGCCCACGGCAATCAAATAAATAAGATAAATTCGCCATTGCTCCAAGTCGTCCGCGAGCTCGATTATTTTCGGGATTTCGTGGTAATTGTCCCGTGTAACCGTCGTGAAGAACTGGGTTGCTATCCCTTCCTCCTCGCATATCCGTCTTCCGCGCATTATGCCCTCGAAAGCACCTTCCACACCGCGAAACTCGTCATGTGCCACGCCAATCGCATCAATGCTCATTGCCGCGCGTTCCAGACCCGCTTTCTTCAATCGCTTCGCAATCTCGTGTGTCATTAACGTTCCGTTCGTCGCCATTACGACCTGTATGTCAAAAGACGATGCGTACTCGATGAGCTCGTAGATGTCCTCTCTCAGCAGCGGCTCACCGCCCGTGAATCCAAACTTGACCGGGCCGAGCTTGGCAGCGTCCTCAATGAGCGCGAACCCCTCTTCCGTCGTGAGCTCATCGGGATCTTCCTCGCTGATCGCGCAGTGTTTACACCGCAGATTACACCGCTTCGTCACTGCCCATATCACCTCGCCCGGTAAATAACTGAAACAGCCCGTACCAACCGCATCGTTCGCAAAGATCTCATCCTTATGCAGCGCTATCCACGACTTCAGCTCTTCGTTTGACATTATTTGCTTTTTGCACAAACATCCATAAAAACCTATTACGTTCTGTTCATATTCAGCGTTGGATATAACATATCATGCAGAGGGAATAAGATGGACATGATAAGCATGAACAATAGGAGAAGTAAATCACCAATGCTAATCTCTAAAATCGAAGTTAGTAATTAATTGTCTAGGCCATGTCTTTGGCAAATTTTTTGTTCCGTAGAAACCTTTACCAAACCTTTTTAGAAGATAGTTTCATCAAAAATCGGTTTCTTTGGTAAAGCTTTCTTTCTTTTAAAAGAACGATTTGTTTACAGAAAAAGGATATCTAAAGGCGGTCTTTCGAAAAGCCCTTTCTTCTCAGCCATCCGGTAAAGTTCATCATGGGCTTTGACCACATCCTCGGGCATTTCGTAGGTGTACTTATTCACATACATCAATGCGAATTTTTTGACCAGCTCTTTATCCGCACCCCGTGCATACTTCATCGCGTGCTGCATCGCTTCTTCTACGTGCTCAAGCGCGTACTGCACGCTTGCGCGCATGGCTGCCAGGAATTCACGCTGGGTCGCTTCGGGCACGTCCCGTTTGATCGCGTTAATACCCAGCGGCATGGGCAATTTTGTCTTCTCATACCACCAGTCCCACAGATCAAGGATTTTCACCAGCCCGTGCTGCGCATAGGTTATCTGACCTTCGTGGATCAGCAGACCAGCATCCACAGCGCCTCGCTTCACTGCGGGAAGAACTTCGTCAAATCGCATTTCAACCGGTTGAAAATCATCAACGGCTAACTTCAGCAGCAGGTTCGCCGTGGTGTATTTCCCGGGTACTGCGATACGCTTCTTCTGAACCTCCATCTCCGTTCTTGCTACAACCACCGGGCCGTAACCATCGCCCACGCTTGCGCCAGTGGATAAAATCCGATAGTTGTCGTGAAGGAACGCATAAGCATGAGCTGAGAGCGCCGTGACATCTAACTCGCCCTTGAAGGCTCTACGGTTTAGTGTCTCTATGTCCTCTACTATTTGTTCTATCTTTAATTCTGTTGGAACTTTACCACTGAGCATTCCGTAAAACATGAATGCGTCATCCGCATCGGGTGTGTGTGCTACGAGCATGGTTTAATAATAATAGTCGAGCGATATAAAAAGGGTCTGGAATCATAGCAAGAAACCATTAGGAGAGGATTTTGAAAAACCTCCAAAAACATCGAAAAACCACCCAAAAATGTATAAATGATGGAACCGAAAGGGAAGTAAATCAAAATACTCAAGAGATAATTACGGATGGCATTCAGAGGAGAGCGACGTGGATTTGTGATATATCCAAGAACTATTAGGTACAAAAATTCGAAAACGACAGAGATATATACCTATATGAGTAACGAGGATATAGGGAATATTAAGAGCCCGTTGGGTAACTTACAGATGAGGGGGAGGGAAAAACGATTGAAGATGGAGAAGTTCGACAAGAGGGAAGTATATATGGACTCAAGTTCTGATATACTGAAGTTATCTGCAATAGTGAGGGGAAAATAGATCGCTTGAAGTTCTAAAAATACAAAAAAATGAGGTATAATGCATGAAATATATCACCGATTACTTTTACTGTAGTCCAAAATTACGGTAGTGTCCTGATATGCGGTTGGTTTATATAGGTGGTTTACCCACCTATATTTATGCCAAATAGCAAATTAAAGGCAGATCCTCAAAAAGAGTTCTGCTCCAATCAAGATTGCCGTGATTACGGCAAAAGCGGTGCAGG
>DATKXZ010000103.1:0-2720 GCA_035528755.1 Desulfobacteria bacterium
GTGCTGTCGCCGTTGGTCAAGGTGGCGTTCGCGGACAGAGACCTGCCGTTCGACTGGGGCTATATTACCCGGGAGTTCGGACGAGGTGCGCTGCGTGAGTTCAAGCCTGCGGGCGAGAGAGATCTCATCATACCGTAAGCACGCACAAACTTTTTGAAAAAAAAAGGTTGAAGGGGGATTTTTTTATCCCTCTTTTTTATTTTCGCCCGATAGCATCTCATCTTTCTCAAAAAGAAGCAACGTTAACGAAATTATGAAAGAACTTTTTAAATAAAAAATGGTGAGGGCAAAGAGCCCCTAAACTAAGTCCAAATCCCAGCCGGCGCATTGTTAGCTATTTCTATTTAACCACCGATTCAAGGGTAGTGTCAATCATCGTATCGAATTTCAGCTTCTTACCCCAACCAGCGCGCTCAAAGATGTTCATGAAGCAAACGCCGATGATCTTAGGCTTCTTATCTCCTGATAGCGCCTCGATCAGCTGGATGACCTCCTCCGGTGCACAGCCAAACTTTGGCATCGCCAGCCCGCCAAGCACTACAACCGCATCAGGATTTTTCGGATTCGCCTTTTCGTCTATAACGCTATATCCTATGTTCTCTATCTCTTTTATCTTCCTTGCCTCATTCGCATCAGCTCTCGGCACATATAACATCTTAAAACCCCGATCTCTTACCGTGTAAGCGAGCAATTCGATAAATGGCGTGCATACTGCTACTGAGCCCGTAAATACCACCTTAGAACCTTCTTTCATAGCTGCTATGCTCTCTCTAAAAAGCCCCGTAAAACCCACAATCCCGCTCTTCTTTTCCATTTCCTCAACTCCACCCCCTTCTTATACTCGATAACTATAAGATAGGGCCACATTTATAAATATATATTCATATAAGTTGTATATGAGGTGGAAAAAATGTCGAAAATAAATAAGCTTGTAATTGTCGGATGTGCGGGAATGGGGGGCCCGGCTGCGATGATGACAAAGAGGATGGATCCCACGGTGGATGTGACATTGATAAGAGAGGAGGAGAATTTCTTGACAAGATGTGCGGTTCCTTACATCTCGGTAGAGAAAGCGACGGTAGAAGCTTCGGTCAAGGATGACAGCATGTTTCATACTGCTGGCGTGAAATTGGTGAAGCAGCCTGCAACGAGCATTAACCGGGAAAAAAAGACTGTTACTACCGCTGACGGCGCTATTTATCCGTACGAAAAACTCATTTTGGCTACAGGTGGTAAAGCTATCGTTCCGCCAATTCCCGGTGTAGATCTCGGAGGCGTGTTCACGGTCCGCTGGAGTAGCGATGCAGAGAACATACGCGGCTGGATAAAGGATAAAAGGGTGCGAAATGCAGTTGTTTACGGCGCGGGCGCGTGTGGCTTGGAGATGGCGTCGCTTATCGCACAGAAAGGGATCAAAGTTACACTAGTGGTTCGGTCTTATATAGGCAGGGCGACAGGTCTCGACCAGGATATGAGCAGTGAACTAGAGGCACATTTTGTGGAGAAAGGAGTGGTTATCAGGTCGAGAGAAGTAGTAACGAAGATTGTGGGCGAGAAGGAAGTGGAAGCGGTTGAATTGTCATCAGGTGATAAAATCGAGGCGGAGATGGTCATTCTAACCCTTGGTGTGCGTCCACGCACCGAACTTGCAGAAGCCGCAGGACTTGAAATGGGCGAATACGGCCTGGAGGTGAACGAATATCTTCAGACCTCAGATCCAGATATTTACGCGGGTGGCGACCTGATAGAGTATGAATGTGAAGTCACCAGAAAGCCGATACTGGGACAGATAAGGCCAAATGCGGTTATAGGAGGAAGAATAGCAGCAAAAAACGTGCTGGGCTATGAGATTAAATTCCCGCGATTGCTGAACAGTTTCGCAGCAAAGTTGTTCGATAAGTCAATTGCATCGGTTGGATTGACAGAAGCGATAGCAAGAGATGAGGGAATTGATGTTTTCGTGGCAAAGAAGACCGCAAAGAGCAAGCACATGATGATCGAAGGTGCAAAACCGTATACCGTCAAGTTACTATTTGATAGGGCTACAAAAAGACTAATCGGCGGACAGATAATCGCTGATGACGAACGTTCCGTCAGATACATTGATGTAATCGCGCTCGCAATACGAAGCGGCTGGACCGCTTTAGATTTGACAACGCTGCGATGTGCAGGTCAACCTGATCTGTCTCCAGAGCCCAGTGCGGAGCCAATAGCAGTAGCTGCTGAGGACGCATTCAAAGAATTCTATCCACTCGAGTGAAAGAGGTCTGGTACGTTTTCTTGCCTGTTCCCAACTGAAAAAAGCGAAACTAATACATACAGACGTAGGTAGTTCTACTTTTGCACCAGGCTGAAATCCCGAAACTGAACTACATTTTAAAACTGCAGGCAGAGTGGGAAAAACACAAGGATAAAAAGCATTATGAATTAACAAATTCTTACACCATCAGAACTAAAGGTTTCCTGAAAAGCAAAAGAATATATATTTATATGAATTAAAACGGTAGAGACTACTAGTGGTCATTTGTTGCGAGTGTGTGGTGAGTGAAATGAGTGAAAATGAGCCATTCATAAAATTGATCAACGTGTCTAAGGAGTTTGATGGCAAAGCGGTTTTGAAGAACGTGAACGTGGAGATAAACGAAGGCGAGTCGTTGGGGTTGCTCGGCAGGAGCGGCGCGGGGAAGTCCGTTCTGCTTCACATGCTGCGCGGGACCGCG
>DATKXZ010000104.1:0-3077 GCA_035528755.1 Desulfobacteria bacterium
AAATTGAAGAACTTCTTTATCGGTGATTTCTCGCTTGAGGGTTTTATTCCCACTTTTCGGTGTTCTTGTTCGAGCCATATTGGGTATGATGGCTTTTATTGTATAAAAATATACGGGTTAATCAGAAGTGATTAACTATAGAACATTTCGAGGAGGAGATGGGCTCTATCAAAGCAAAAGTAGAAGATTACGAAACGAAAGAGAAAGGGGTATGAGCGAGGAGAGAGAGATAGATGGAGAAGGGAGAAGATACGGTAAATAGGATTGTCATTGGAATTGGCGGGCAGGGGAGCATCGTCATTAACAATCTCCTGCGCATGCTGAAGGCATTACAGATCACATTTGGACGTGGAAGGAATTTTTGATGTTCAAGATATTACCAACTATTAATTAGGACATCACCCAAATTTCCTCCATTGCCCCTTCACTTACCTCAATGCTTCTTTTCAAACGATTGTAATCTTCATAACTTCCGGTTTTTAACGCGATTTCCAAATCGCCCTGAGAAGTGTCATCGGTGATTCTCATAATATTATCTTTCCAATAACCTATTCGTGGATTTTCATCGTCTAAAACTAATTTATCTATCTCTATCCCCTTAATTTCTACTTCTTCAGGGATTCCGGCAATTGGTATTTCCAGTTTAAATTTCTCCGTCATAATTCCTTCGTATACCTTTTAAGCATTCAACATCCGCTTCTGCATAGATATCAAGACTAATGACGCACATAAAGCTTTCGCTTTCTACTATTTAATGCCATCATATCCCTCCTTCACCCTTTTATTCATGTTTTTTTTTATCCCCTTCGGCAAAGGGCAAGCTCACGTGTACTCAAACTACCCACACACTTTTTCAAAAACCACGCTGGCAAAAATTTTGGGCTACTCTCACCTGCTTGCTTGCTATACAGGGTAAGGTACGTTCGCTCTGCCCCTTCTGCAGCTCTGCCATAGTTTCGGTTCTGCCCACATTGAACCGCAAAAACCTTAATAGGAATGAATTTAATGGTAAGGCAATGCAACCGGAAGTGCTGCTCGGCAAGATCGTCGTGCTCGTCCTCGGCCTGGTCTTGCTCGTGAAAGGCTCTGACTTCTTCGTCAAAGCCGCAGCAGCGATAGCGAAGAAGCTCGGTGTTTCCGAGTTCGTCATCGGACTTACCCTGGTTGCGGTGGGCACCTCGATACCGGAATTAGCCTCTTCGGTTGCCGCTTCTTTACAGCAGCAGAGTGACATCGTCATGGGCAACATCGTCGGCTCGAACATCGCGAATATCGGCTTGATCCTCGGGCTCGCCGCGACGATCGCCGTCATAAAGACGCGGGAAGAGATGCTGAAACGGGACGGCTACCTCATGCTCTTTGCCGCGCTCGTGCTCTACCTCTTCATCTTCAACGGTACGATCTCACGCGTGGAAGCCGTAATATTCCTGCTGCTCTATCTCGCTTACATACTCTTCTTATTCAAAGAGAAGCCGCAATTCAAGGGTGAATACGGCTTCAGAGAGTTCCTCACCTATTTCTTCAAGTTCGAGTATGTCAAAACTGTGCTCAACGCCGTTTCCAATCACAACAGCAGACGGCGGAAGAACAACAAAAACGCTTCAGGGCCATCATCACAACCAAAGGAATTCAAAACCGGGTTTGTCAAAGATTTCGTGGTCCTGATACTGGGCGGCGCTGCCGTTATCGTCGGCGCGGAATATCTCGTTACAGAAGCCGTCTTCTTCGCTGACTATTTCCAGATCTCAAAGATGCTGATCGGCATAACGATTGTGGCGGTCGGCACCTCGTTACCGGAACTGAGCGTATCAGTTTCCGCAGCGCGACAGGGCTATGGCGATATCGCGGTTGCCAACGTTATCGGCTCAAATATCGCCAATATCTTCTTGGTTCTGGGTGTTTCTGCTCTGGTGTTTCCGATTTCCGTTACTCGCGTAACGCTGGCCGTTATCGCGCCGTTCATGATATTCATGACGATCCTGCTGCTGATCTTCATAAAGACCCAGTGGGAATTGAGTCGCACCGAAGGTGTTGCACTTCTTGTCTTGTATGCTGCGTTTATGGCCTTACTCGTCGTATTCTCAGGCGCGTGAAGTTCGCTGCCGCGTGCTCATCTTTTTTAGATAGCACTAATTTCAGCCAGTTTGTTTCAGTCTCAATTCCGGGAAGCCGACGATATCCACGGTCGCCGATGCGATCTTAACCTTATCGGACTTTCGAATCTCCTCGAGTATCAGTTGACCCAGTTTATTCCGTATCACTCTTCTCTGTCTCACGTCGGTGATGTACCGGATGTGGAAGGTGATCCAGTTATCGGTCAGGGTTAAATAGATCTCGGGCTCGACCGCTCGTATCGTGAGATAATACTTCTCGCCAAGCTTCAAAATCTCTTTTTCCGCCTCGTCCGCCATCGTTTTCGTTTCCGCTGTAATAATACGGCGAATGGTAGCAGCCGCTTCTTGCCAATCGCTATCATACGTTATCGGAAGCTCGATCTCGTCCCAAATGAAGTTGTTGTCTTTGGTATAGTTATTTACAGTACCGGCTAAAACAACCCCGTTCGGGAGTATTGTTAGTCTCCCGGTCGCTTGATCGCCCGCCACCCACTCCCTCAATTCCAGAAGCGTCGTGTACAAGATGCCGATATCGATCACGTCACCGATCTTCGCGTTGAGTTCTATCCGATCGCCAACACGGTAGATCCCAGTGACAAAGATGATTATCCCACCCGCAAAGTTCTTGAAAAAGTCCTGTAAAGCAATAGCGATCCCCGCCGCTATCAGACCATACGAAACGAGCAGCGTCTGCGTGTGCTCCACCCATATCCTGATGAGGGCGAGCACAATACCCACGATATAGAGGATCGAAACGGTCTTTCTGAACGAGTACCGGGCCTTCGATTCTTTTATGTTCCTCACAACGATCTCTTCTATGACCGATTTGAAGACGAAATAAAGTATCGTAACGGCAAGAAAGGTGTAAAAGCCTTTTTCCAGATAGGCATTCGGGTACTGGAACTGGGCGAACCAGAACGCACCCGTGATAATGACGAGGGTTATGAGACTAACGACCTTTTT
>DATKXZ010000105.1:0-10913 GCA_035528755.1 Desulfobacteria bacterium
TACCTCGTAAACCCGCGCCGCTTTCTTCACCGTGAAGAAGCCGGAATTTACACGGATTACCAACCATTTGATGTCCTCATTCGTCAGTTTTACCATGCCATCTGAAGACATGGACTGACGAAATAATATCTGTACTCCACATTATTTAGATTCGAGGTAAAGTTTTATATCTTATGACACCAAATGTTTTATAGCACTTGCGTAAAGTGCTGAGGCGGTTTAAGGCAGACCGCCGCAATCAACCAAAAGGAGGTGAAAAAAGAAGTGGCTATAATTGACGTCATAATGGACAGTTTCGCTACCGCTATCGGAACAATGATCGAGTGGATACCCGCGATAATCGCTGCGCTCATCATCTTCCTCATCGGCTGGTTCGCGGGACGAGCGGCGGGAAAGATAATTGGCAAGATAGTTGAAAAAGTACGTCTGGGCGATGCCGTGGACAAAACGATCATCGGTGAGGCAATCAAATCGTCGGGCATGACCACGGCGGGATTTTTCGACGTGCTGGTGCGATGGTTCATCTACATTATCTTCATCATGGCAGCCATAAACGTGCTGAACCTACCGATGTTGACGAACTTCATGAATCAGCTCGTCCTGTACATACCGCATCTTATCGCTGGCATCTTTGTGCTTATCGTGGGTCTCGTACTCGTCAATTTCGTCATGGATTGGACCGGAGAGCAGATAACGAGCCGCGAAGTTGCCTTCGGCGATCTTATCGCACCGCTCCTCAAGGCGCTCTTCTCCTTGCTCGTCGTCGTATTAGCACTGGACCAGATGCTCATTGACACGACAATTATCTACACCTTCCTCGTTCCCTTAGCATGGGGGCTCGGAATCGGTCTTGCAATTGCACTGGGTATCTCGCTGGGCTGGGGAACCAAGGAAATTGTTGCGGACTATATGAAAGAGAAACTAACCCCGGAATCCGGGTAGAAAATACGTATAAGAGTTGTGGGGGAACGAAGCGTGGCCCCACCCCCATTTTTTTTTCGTCACACTAAATAAAAATTGTCTGAAGCATAATTTAATCTATTTCCGTGCATTTCTTCTCTTAGGGACCGAAGAGATAAGCCATGTACATAACAATTCCCGTAATCGTGCTTCTGATTCTTTTATCCTCGTTCTGCGCCGCGGCCGAAATGGCATTCGTGTCGGTGGATAAGCTTACGGTGCAGGAGGCGTCGTTAAAGGGACGGAAATCAGCGATTGTACTTGAAAGGCTCTTGAAAGAGCCCGATGAGGTCATCAGTGCAATCGTTATCGGCAATAATCTGGCGAACATCACCGCGTCAGTTCTCGCAGGCGCGCTTGCCACCTCGTTAGTGGGCAATATCGGCGTCGGGATAGCAACGGCGGTCATGACCCTGCTCATCGTCGTCTTCGGTGAGGCGATACCGAAAGCGTACGGGATCCACAACGACAAATTCGCGTTCCTCGTCTCCCGACCGCTCTACGTCCTGCGCGGCGTTTTTTATCCGCTTGTGAAGGCGTTCTCTGTCGTTTCTGATCTGTTCCTTCACCTCCTGGGAAAAGAGCAAAGGAAGAGGGCCGTGGTTACTGAAGAGCAAGTGAAGAAGCTGATCGCACTCGGCGTTCATGACGGAACGATCCAAAAGGACGAGCAGAAGCTGGTGGAGAAAGTCTTCGATTTCGATGACACCATAGTGGCGGAAGTGCACGTACCGCTGGAGCAGGTCGTGAGCGTACCGGATACCGTGCGTATCGAGGAGCTCTTGAAACTATCCGCGGATACGGGCTATTCGCGATTCCCGGTCTATCGAGATGAGAATGAGGAGGAGATTGTGGGCATCGCGCACGTCAAAGATGCGCTCCTTAGGGAGACGCATACGCCAGTAACAGAGATAATGAGAGGGATAATAACAATCCCACCCAAGATGAAAGCCAATGACGTTTTGAGAGAGATGCAAAGGAATAAGGTGCACATGGCAGTACTGCAATCACAGGAAGGGCGAACAATAGGAATCGTAACGTTAGAGGACTTGATAGAAGAGATATTTGGCGAAATTCGTGACGAACACGATCTGAAATGAGATAGTCATTTTCTGCTCTGCCATCGTGGCTGCCGGAAAAGGAGCGGAGCGGGATTGATCAAGCGGAATGGAAGCATCGTCGCTCTACCTCTCGAATCGGTTTCGGCTATTTATTTAAATGCATACCTCAGTTTTTTAGTAATGTACAAGCGAATTGTCATGATCGTCGATTCCGGTATCGAAACGAAATTCGCCTCACGTTATGCGCTTTTAATCGCGAGAGTTGCCCGTGCGAAATTATATCTCGTCCCCGCGTTTCGGGATAGCGAGGTCCTGGCCAACTTAGAAGAGATAAGAAGCATCGCGGAACGTGAAGGGGTGGAAACCGAGCAGCTCGCTATCGAGGAGAGTCTGGTGAGGGAGGTTAATAACCTGGTCCGGGACAAACAGATGGATCTCATCGTTGTTGTTCTGAAAGGCGAACGAGATGGCCGGTTCTTTATTGGCACGCTTGCACAGCGGCTGATGAAGCATGCGCAGGCCTCGGTCATCGGTGTACGAATCGTCAAGGCGCGACCGCTAACGCATCACCGGAAACTGCTTGTACCGGTCTCCAACAGGGACTATCACTTCAAAGAGCGGCTCTTTCTTATTGATACTCTCGCTCGATGCTTGAACCTCGACGTTTCACTCTTCCGCTGCATCAAATCGCTGGGGCGGTCGTTTGACCGAGATGAGATGGCTGCCTTCTTTACGGAAAGCGAGGATTACCTGTCGCCCTTTAAAGACTGCCTCTGCGGCTGCGGCGTAGCTGCGGATGTGCGGGTGCAGGTATGCGAGAAGAACGCGACGGATAGTATCCTTGATGAGGCGATGAGCGGTCGCTTTGATCTCCTGCTGGTGCACGCACTGAAGCGAAATGTAGTAAAGGAGTTTTTAGGGAGCAACGAGATGGAGGAGATCATACGAAGAACGCCTGCGAACCTCCTGCTGTGGAAGTCGAGGGATTGATAGCGATGGAAGAAGAGCGTACCGACGTGCATGAGACTGGGATTGAGGAAGTCTACAAAGCGTTGGAATCGTCTCCGGAAGGGTTACCCGAGGAGGAAGTCAAGAAACGGTTTCTCTCCTTCGGCTCGAACGAAATCCAGGAGAAGCGGAAGACGCCGCTCTCCATAAAGTTCCTGAAACAGTTCTTCAATTTCTTCGCCATCCTGCTCTGGATTGCGGGCGGCCTTGCCTTCCTTGGTGAATACCTTTCACCGGGCGAGGGTAACTTGAACCTCGGTATTGCCATCATCGGTGTGATCTTCATCAACGCCGTCTTCACCTTCTATCAGGAGTACAAGGCGGAACGAGCTGCCGAGGCACTTAAAATGCTGCTTGCTCCTGAAGCCAAGGTTATAAGGAGTAAGAAGGAGCTTCTGATTCCCGCACGCGAGGTGGTGGTCGGCGATATCATTCTGCTTTCCGAAGGGGACCGGGTCCCTGCGGATGGTAGGCTTACGGAGCAGTACGAACTGAAGGTGAACAATGCGCCCCTAACCGGAGAGTCGTTACCGCAGACGCGAAGTACGGAGCCGGAAAGGGGCGAGCTGTTAGAGGCCAAGAACGCTGTCTTTTCCGGCACAACCGTCGTTTCCGGCTCCGGGAGAGCGGTCGTATTCGCTACCGGCATGGGCACGGAGTTCGGGAAGATAGCAGGGTTAACGCAAGAGATAAAGGAGGAGAAGAGCCCGTTACAGAAGGAACTCGCCTTCTTTATCAAAGTGATATCCGCTATTGCGGTCCTGCTCGGTATTGTCTTCTTCTTCACGGGGTGGGTTATAGGCCGGGACTTCACCGCGAATTTCATCTTTGCCATCGGGATAATCATTGCGAACGTGCCGGAGGGGCTCCTCCCGACCGTGACGCTGACGCTCTCCATAGCCTCGCAGCGAATGGCGAAGCGAAACGCGCTCATCAAGAGCCTCAATTCCGTGGAGACGCTGGGCTCGACGACGGTTATCTGCACTGATAAGACCGGAACCCTGACCCAGAACGAGATGACGGTGAATAAGATTTTTGTTAACGACCGTGAGCTGGCGGTTACCGGCTCGGGCTATCACCCCGAAGGGACCCTCCTTTACGATAACGAAGAGGTCTCTGAGGGAGATATAAACGCCATCACACCCTGTTTGAAAACGGCTTTTCTCTGCAATAGTTCCCAACTCACCATGAAAGAAGGCAAGTACGTGATCATCGGCGATCCGACGGACGGGGCGCTTCTCGTGCTTGCAAAGAAGTTCACGGACACGGAAAAGCTGCTGAGTGCCGAAGAGCGGATCTTTGAAATTCCCTTTACCTCTGAGCGGCAGATGATGAGCACCATCTACAAGGGCGGTGGCAACAAGACGGTAGCCTACGTAAAAGGAGCGCCCGAGTCCATACTTCTCCGGTCGAGTACGATTCTTATCGATGGTCGTGAGGAACCGTTATCAGAGGCGGAGCGAAACCGGCTCGAAGCGGTGGCCGAGGGCTTTGAAAAAGAGGCGTTGCGAACCATCGCGCTTGCGTACCGCGAAGTCCCACTGCAGGAGGCGCGGTATACCGCAGACGACGTTGAGCATGACCTCGTATTCCTCGGGTTCGCCGGGATGATCGACCCGCCCCGTACCGAGGTCAGAGAAGCAGTGATGAACTGTAAACGGGCGGGGATAAAGATCATCCTTATTACGGGCGATAACAAGCTTACCGCAGAGGCGATAGCGCGTGCTGCGGGCGTTGTAGAAGGTGTCCCGGTGGTCGTGGAAGGCCCGGACATCAATAAAATGGACCGCGCAGCGTTGAAAGAGATCTTGAAGAACCCGGAGATCATCTTCGCACGGACCGCGCCGAAACACAAGATGGACATCGTTATGGCGCTAAAAGAGATGGGCGAGGTGGTGGCCGTTACGGGCGACGGAGTCAACGACGCCCCGGCGCTTAAGGAGGCGGACATCGGCATTGCTATGGGTGCCGGCACGGACGTTGCCAAGGAAGCTGCGGACGTCATTCTGATCGACGATAATTTCAAGAGCATTGTGGATGCCGTGATGGAAGGCCGGACGGTCTTTGACAACATCAAGAAGTTCGTCACCTATATCCTCACGAGCAACATCCCGGAGATCGTGCCCTTCTTGATTTACGTACTCTTCAGCGTGCCCTTACCGTTGACCGTGATCCAGATCCTTGCGATTGATCTCGGCACTGATATGGTGCCGGCAATTGCCATTGGGACCGAACCGCCGGAGGTGGACATTATGGAACGACCGCCACGGCCGCGTAAGGAGCGGATGCTGACGCTTCCCACGCTGCTCAGATCCTACGGGTTCATCGGCCCTATAGAAGCGGCAGCCGGACTGCTGGGCTACTGGTGGGTCATGAAGGCAGGGGGCTGGGTGCGGGGTATGGACCTTCTCGCTACCGATCCGCTCTATATCAAGGCGACCACCATGGCGCTCGCGGCCATTATCATCTGCCAGATCGCTAACGGGCTCCAGTGCAGGAGCCTGAGGAACTCGATCTTCAAGATCGGGTTTTTCACGAACAGGTACCTCTTCCTGGGGTTCGCGACCGAACTGCTGCTCATCTTCGGGTTTTCGTACCTCTTCTTCTTCCAGCGGTTCCTTGGCACCGGACCACTTGAGCTGAAGCACTGGCTCTTCTTCATACCGTTTGCCATCTTCATTTTTGTGGTCGAGGAGATCAGAAAGGCGATCAAACGGAGGCTCGAGCGGAACAAGCAAAGAAGCAGCGGTTTAGTGGCATAAATAAAGTTGCTTTTTTTAAAAAAAACACAAATGGCGACCGCCTCGCCAAACCTTGGGATTGCCGGTCGGGTTCTCACCGGAACGGAAAAATAAAGGTTTTTGGAGTTTTAGTAATACAATATCTTATCTGCGGTAAGTGCTGCTTCTGCAGCGTCCGGGATTTCCATGCGAATGATAAAATCCTCGATGTTGGTTGTGTCATCTAACGTCGTAGCGAAGCCGTTAACAACATGGAATGTCGCACACGACGTAAATTTCACTCCAAAAACGTCCTTTAGATATCGTACCATCTGTTCTAAGTTGTCGGGCAGGTCCTCAGGATTTAAACCTTCAAACTGCCCCGCGACGAGTTTCTTCACGTCATACGAGCACTCCATTTTCTCCAGATTCCCTTTCTTTACCATTTCCACGCCTTGTGGCCCGTAATAGACCACGACCTCGGGAATATTATGGAGTTTCTTCGCTGCAAAGGCCATAAGAAGACTCGCGTACTGGTTGTTCGGGCGCTCCATACCTGAATTCACAACGATGAGCAATTTATCGATATGTTTTATTTTCATCTTTTCCGTTATCACCTCCTACTCCTTTGACACTATTCAATTGGGAGCGGTCATATAAATAACTAGCTATCGCTTATGTAGATTCCTATAAATGGTAGATGGTTATTAAAGTAGATAATAAGTCTATTGGTAATTTTAAGCACAACAAGAGGACGGAATCATGACCCGATCCCGGAGTTGCCAGGGTTCGGATATACCGGGAAAATGCGGCAGTGTGCGCCGCTTCCTGGGTTTTCGCATGCCCTCCTCCTCTTCTTCTTCCAGCGGTTCCCCGGAAGGGTACCGGCCCCCTCGAATTACAGCGCAGAACGGGCTCTTCTTCTTTATACCAGTAGCGTGAATAACGGTAGGTGCTGAGCCACCAAGTCATCTCTCGAAACAATTTTTATAAACGAGTCCTCTGTATGGTTGTCTTGCACATGGCGAAATGTCCGTATTGTAAAGGCGAAGTCACGTTTGCGAATGTAAAGATGGAGCAAAAAGGGCACGGGTTTCTGAGGCAGGAATCAATGTATATCTGCCTCACTGTGATTGTATTATCGCAATCAGTAGAGGAAAATACATGTAATTTTTTGTGTGTGCGTGCGTGCATGTGTGTGACTCACGCGTCGCTCACGGGCCATCCTCATCTTCGTAGTCGAGGAGATCGGGAAGGCGATCAAGCGGAGGCTCAATAGGAAAACTGAGAGACTGAAAGTCGGCTATCTGAAACGGGAGACCCAACTAAAAAAGATAAACTAACATCTCGACACGCTTCCTTCTCTAACTTCTGTTTTTCTCTCGATCAAATATCGTCAGTCAAGAATTTGCCTAACTCGATTTCCTACTGCGAGTGGAGCTATTATGACCTTTTCTATCGTCTTTTCATCTAAGGGGAGCTTTTTGAGTCCTCCTCTTTCTAATGCCACAAGGGCACCAAAAGGTCCCGTAGAAAAATCCTCGTTTTCGTAGGTTCTTGCTGTGGATAGCTTCTCTTGGACATTTATTACCTCTACTTTCGCTTTTAGGATTTCCAGAGTACCAAGAGGTTCTTTAGTGTCAGGATCGCGAATTTCTTCACCAGGGTCAAAAATTACAAATCGCATACCATTTTCGACGCCATCTTTGTGCCCTCGATTAATTACGACTCGATATTCACTTAGTATTTTTGCGATCTTTCCCTCAATCATTTTTTCCCATCTTCACCTTCCTTCACAACTTATCTAAGTGTTCTTTAATATTTCTAACTTCTTCTAATGTTAACTTTTCTATCTCGGAAGGTTCTATCAATTCAAGTCTATGTCTTTCGGGAGTGAAATATTTTTCTGTTCGACAGTGCCGATAGACCTTCTCCAAATATTCCCCGACACCCTCCTCAACTTTAAAGATTTCGACTTGGGCTAATCCATCTGGTTGCACATGATAAACCTTCGATCGTCCTACCAAATCTTCAAGTCCATTTTCTGAGACATAAATCTTAAACCACATATCCTCCATCAAATCTTTCGCATTTTCTATTATACCAATCAACTTACCCCCCCTGAGGAGTATTTGGTTTATCTTAAAACTTTTTCTTTTTAGGGATGGCCACCTCTCCTTGAATCGAAGTAACATCCTTAATTCTTTTTTGATTATTCCAATATCTAGATCTAAAGATTTTTTAATGGGTATGAATGGTTGTCGGTCTCTTAACCGATTTAATAATTTTTGAGAAGCAACAGACCATCCACGAAATTCTATCGGTGAAATGTCGATATATCTAATAAATTCTATATCAGACGGAATTAGACGTTTGTTATTCAACTTACGAGAAAGTATTAATGCCGGTTTATTGAATCCATAGGCCATCCCCAACTCTAATGCGACATTAGGACGCAAAAATGGTTTCGTTTCTTTTTTACCTGATACTTTATCGATAGTCTCATAAAGTTCTCCCGATATGTCTACTATACAGAATTCGGAAGATTTTATTTTTAAACAAATATCGCAAAAACTACCAAAATCGTATGCCTTACTATCAGACTTTTTAAGTTTGTATTTTTGTATATCTCCGTAAAATTCTGTGAGAGCTGCTTTTATTGCATTTTCGCGGTTCGCTTTTTCGCTATCGAAAGGTTGAACTAAGAAATATGAGTTTGATATCGTGTCTACAGGTTCATGCGGACATTCACCGACCACTGGGCAATAATTTTGGGAAACTGTCATTTTTTCTAAAAATTGGAGTTCATAAGCTATGAAGTTATCGTTTAAACCCTGTTCTGTATCAGGGCTTCCTCCGATTTTTCGTTTTTAACTCTTGTTCTAATTTTTGTCTCCTTGAGATCCCAAAATGTAAACCTGCAACCATCAAAAATTAGATACAGAACCTCACCCGCTTGCTTTGCTTGCTATCGGAGGTAAGGTACGTTCGTTCTGCCTGCTCCGTCATAATTCCAGTCTTGTTGAACCTTAAAATCAAAACCCTTAAGAAGGAACAAGAGTGTACTGTACATAGAATAATGCAACCGGAAGTGCTGCTCGGCAGGCTCATCGTGCTCGTCATCGGCCTCAACGTGCTCGACGACTACGTTCTTCAGGCTTCTTAGATCATGCAATGCAAATGCTCTTAAAGCTTTAAAGGTATACCTACAATTATGGACGCGACAGGCGAGCACCGTATCTGGGAGGAATTGAAGGCGATACGTGAGGAGCTGGAATACATAAAAGCGCACATGGTGGATGCGGATACAATCCTCACTCCGGATGAGGAGGCCCTTTTAGAGGCGGCGCTCACGGAGTTTGAAGCGGGCAAAGCGACGAAGCTCAAGGACGCGTTCGAGCGCGAGCTGAAGGAATGACCGCTTTCGAGCTGTACCTCAGTACGGCTGCTAAGGCTTATCTAAAGAAGTTAGATAAACCAGTCTTCGAGCGCATTTACCGGCGAATCAACGCACTGGCGGTCGATCCGTATCCCGCGGACGCGAAGCGCGTCAGGGGCAGGACGGAGAAGGTATTCCGGGTCCGCGTTGGTGATTACCGGATCCTTTACGTTATCTACGGGGATACCAAACGCATTTTGATCGTTATGGTTGATAAACGGGCAAAGGTGTATGAACGGTGAATACTGATTACCTATAATTTCCAAAACAAATAATTCGTCTTACAGTATCAACAATTCGTTTTCGCTGAACTGAACGAGGCTAAATCAATCTCTTGAATGATTTTTCTCACTCCAACTCCGCGCGGATTTACCCTGTTTAAATTGGCTATAGCGTGCAGTCAAAATAACCACACACCTTCTCAAAACCCCGCTGGTAAAATTCCAGACCTCACCTGCTTACTTGCTATCAGAGGTAAGGTGCGTTTTTCTGCCTGCCCTGTCATAATTCCAGTCTCTTTGAACCCAGAAATCAAAACCCTTAAGAAGGCAAAAGAGCGTACATAGAATAATGCAACCGGAAGTGTTAGTGGGCAGGATCGTCGTGCTCGTCCTCGGCCTCAACGTGCTCGACGACGGCGCGACGGCTACGTTCTTTATTTAGGCTTACGGACTACGTACGCGTGGGATGAAAAGCGGGTAATGGTTGTTTGAAAAGAACCCGGGCAGTTCAGGCTTCTTAGAGCATGTAATAACGCAAATGCTCTTAAAGCTTTAAAGGTATGTATACCTACACCTATGGACGCGACAGGCGAGCACCGTATCTTCCGCTCAGCTCATCGAAGACGATAAAGCACTTCTTCGGGCCCAGATTGAGATCTCTAATCGTGCGAGTGAGTATACGTGTCTTCAATGGAGGAGCATCACTTGCCACAACCAGGACAGTCACCGGTCTTACGCGTACAGTGCAAAAACAGCGTTATCCCCCGCGCATCTTCGATCGCATCGGGGTCGTAAAGTTCTTGGGTGTTATTTGTGAAATAAGAAATTACGGCGTAATTGAGCTTTATATGCGTAACAAAACCGAAACTAGTTAGTATAATGAGAGCAGATAGATTATTATGCCCAAAACTGTCTTATCTGCTCTCAAAAGCTGTATTGATTTCATCCAACTTAAACTTTCCGATTTTCTCGGCGGGCAGCCGAAGATCGAAGTGATCTTAACAGAGCGATTCCTACAGGAGGATAAACCCTATAACGTGAACAAAAGGCTCATCCTCCTTGCAAATAACCATTTTGAGCTTGTCAATCCTGTTTGCCCCCGTTGTGGATCAGATCGGGTTACGAAGCAGGATTATCGGCGGCGTCACCCGATACTCGGCGAGTTCGGAGCACAGACGGTTTATTTAAAGCGATACCGCTGCAAAAGATGCAGGAAGAAGTTCGTCACTCCTTTGGATTCCGTTGTTGAACGAAATCGCAGGTACGCATCGGTATTCAAGGCTAAAGTGGACGGTTTGACGAAGACGGGATACCGTCCGCTGCGGAAGCTGAAGGAGGATCTCACCACCTTCTTCGGGCTCGCGCCTTCGCACCAGACGATAAAGAATTGGCTGGGAATAGGCGATATAAAGAGAATTGAAAACCAAATATCAAACTATTCCGGGTATTACTGCTATGACGAGCAGTATGTTAAAATTGACGGCGAGAGAGCATACCGTTTGGC
>DATKXZ010000106.1:0-43185 GCA_035528755.1 Desulfobacteria bacterium
ATAAGAAGAGATCGGAGACTGTTGAATGGATATTCGGTAACATAAAGCAGAACATGAAGTTTCGTGAATTTCTGACGCGAGGGCTCGAGAACGTAAGGACGGAGTATAATCTGGTATGCTCAGCCCATAATCTAAAGATAATCTGGGGTAAATTGAGTAGAGATGCGGCAGTTATCGGTACGATTTTGGGATCGGTTACCAATTTGGTATCGAAGGTCAAGAACTTTTTAGGTTTCCATCCAATAGTTAACTTTAAGTGTCACTGCTGATAATGGATTGGTAGACGGCCTCCGTCATGTCCAAAAATAAAATTTGATGGATCTTTCAAGTTGATACCATTCGCATTGCCAGATCCTTTATTTTTTGATACCCACATTATCGCTTGGAGTAGGCTACTTTTCCCAGAGCCATTTCTTCCCCAGATACCAACGATTGGTGTCAGACTATCGAGTGTTTGTGCTTTGATACACTTAAAATTTGATACATGAACTTTTTCAATCATGTTTACCGCCTCAGCAGGTTTTTGTACCTTGTGTTTTAGAAAATGAATCCGGCATCATATAAAAGTTGCTCCTACTTCCTATCATGGTTTCAAAAAAAGAATTTTCGTTTGTCATCTTAATTTTTTCGAGGATCATTTAAGTGTAAATAACCACTCTTTCAAAAACCCTTTCTGAGGCACTCCCGCTGATTTTGACCTAGCCGTAGTTATTTTTCCCGTGATCGTATATCCGTCTCCCTGAGCGATCTCCACGAGCGTGGCAGACTTCTTGATGCATGAATGACCTTGTCACTACGGGTTTACCCTGCTCTCCGAATCAGAAGACTCAGATCGACTCCACAACCACCTGCGAGAGAACGGAAAATAGAAAACTTATTATTATAGCAGTACACGTTAGATAGTTCGAGCGGTTCTATGAAAACTCTAAAAGTAATCCTTCTGCTCGCACTCTGCATCCTATTAATCGGCCACGCGAGTGGCCAGATTACGTTGACTGTTGACGTGCCATCCGGCTGGGAGTTGCTGGATTCTGCGGAAGAAGAGAATGAATGGGGCTATGGGGATTATGGCACCGAAGAATTCACCTCGTTTGTTACCATCGCCTACGATACCAACGTGCCGGAAGAGCTCGTTGGTCATGAGAACGATCCTGATGCCTTAGTTGCGTATGCCGAGAGCGATCCGTTCTTCAGATCGGACGAATCAGACATTGATACCGTGGATGGGCAACTTGCCGGGTATGTCCAGGACGAGACGGGGTATGGCTATATCCGTTACATCGTTTATGTTAAAGAGGATGTCTTCGTCGAGATTGATTGTGATATTAGTTCTGAGGATCACAATGCTGCAACCGAATTGATAGAGAGCATATCCCTATCAACAGGGGGTCCTGAGCCAACACCAACGCCAACACCGTCTCCAACACCGTCTCCAGGCCTTGTAGCCTACTATCCCTTTGATATGGACACCGAAGATCACTCAGGGAATGGAAATGATAGCACGAACGAGGGTGCAACGTTTGTCTCAGGGGTCAACGAAGAGGCGTTGCGTTTTGACGGTGTGAATGACTTTGTCTCAGCCCCCGTGAATGTCAATCCGGACGTGATGCCGCAGATGACCATAGCGTTATGGGCTCGCGCTGATGATGTCTCTGGAACGATTATTTCACACGACAATGGAGGATACGATCGCACCATCGATATTGATTACCGTGGTGGTGGCACGGGCTGGTCAGCTTTTAGTGGATCCGGCGCTGTTCTGGGCTATTACCCGGTCACCATAGGGGAATGGGTCTTTATCGCAGCGGTTTACGACCAGGCTGCGGGCACGGTGGAACTCTACGTGAATGACGCACTCTATGAAGAAACGGGCAGCCTCGGATCCGGCTGGGATTACCTCACTATAGGCAAGAACCCCTCCTTCGGCGCGTATTTCCCGGGCACCATCGACGAAGTCATGATCTACGATTATGCCCTCTCGACCGCTGAAATACAAGCACTCTATCAGAGCGTTTCTATACCGCCACCATTAACTCCAACACCTTCCCCTTCTCCAACACCTTCTCCCTCTGCCACACCGCCACCCGGTGGCGTTGGCGTATTGAATCCGCCGACACTAACGGCGACATTAAGCCCCGGCGAGTCGGTCACCGAGACGAAGACGTACATTACCGCGGAAGGGAAGCCGATAACAAAAGTGGACGTGCTGTTCGAGTTCGACCTGACGGCGAGCATGGATGAAGAGCTGAGCACCATGCAGACCGAATCGCAGAACATAATGAATAACCTGCGTGAGCTAGCGCCTGATAGCGCCTTCGGCGTGGCGAGCTTTATGGACTATCCCGGAAGTTTCTCCTTCGCGGGTTACACCAACACGTATGGCTCAGCGGAAGATTATCCGTGGAAGCTGGACCGTGGCATGACGACGGACACGGGTGCGGTGCGTACGGCGATAAATGGCCTGACGCTGGGCAATGGTCAGGATTATCCGGAATCGTACAGTCGAGCATTGTATGAGACGTATGCGGACTCGCGCGTCGGCTGGCGAACAGGCGCAAAGAGGATCGTCATTGTGTTCGGTGACGATATCCCGCATGACCCCGTCTATGAGACAGGTATAGATCCCGGACGGGACGGCGAGGTCGGCACGGCGGATGATCTTCACTTTGAGGACGTGGTAGCGGGATTAAAGTCCAATGGGATAACGGTATTGGCATTGCATTCGGGCAGTGATGATAGACCGTGGCAGTATGTAGTCGAGGCAACAGGGGGTATTTATCGCGAACTCACTCACGCCGAGGCTTCGGAATTACCCGGGGCAATAGCGGGCATGGTTGAGGCAGAGGTAGAGCGCGTCGAGGTGCTCACTCTGAGAGCCGAGGCGGGCTATGAGGACTGGGTTTCCTTCACGCCTGATCAGTACACCGATGTTGGCGGTGGGGAGATCAAGTCATTTAAGGTTACGATAACCGTTCCTGAAGGAACGAAAGGCAACACCTATACGTTTACGATAAGGCTTGTAGGGGATGGGACGGTCCTTGGGACACAACGGGTTACGGTAACCGTGCCCAAAACAGGAACTCGGACCAGAATCTCGGCACAATCTCATTTGGAGAACGTCACGACCTCTATAAAAGGGAACGGGGATACCATAATCCGCTTTTCATTCCGGCTTTCACCACGAGAAGAAGCACGGTGGCTGGCGAATCGTTTCAACGTCTCCAAAAGTTTGGAGACCGCTTTAGAAAAAAGGTTGATGAGCGATGCAGACGCTCTTACGATTTCGAGTAGAGAGAGCACCTTTATTATTCCTGCTTTGGTCAAACCGAGCGAGAACACGTATACCATGCCGGAACTGGACCTGCAAGCGCTCGAGCGAGATTTTCAAACGGCTACCGCGTGGACTACAGAGGGCCAATTCGTGCCGATACGCCTTGTACCGACATCAGCGACGATTGAATTCCCGGACGCGTATACCGAGACGTTTGAGAGCACCAAAGTTGTGCCCGAGACTTCTCACACGATTACGGGAGAGCTAAAGCCGTGGATAGCGATAACTCGCCCGCCATCGGGAGCAGTGCTTCAGAATGCCACGACCATCCACGTGCGGGGGAGCGCGGAGATCACCAGCGTTTCGCTCCTGATTCAGGGGCCGAAATGGGAAGAGCGTTTTGAGGATAAAACCCGTCCGTTTGTCTTCGACTGGAATATAAGCGACCCTGAGGTAGCGGGCGGATCGTATCGGATAGAAGCGGTGGGGTATGTTGGGGAAGAGGAGCTCGAAGCCGTAAACGACACGACACTGGTGGGTGTTAAGAAGCCTGCGGCTCCACTGGGCACGGTGCTTGCCGTTTTGATAACCGCGCTCTCGGTGGGTGCGATCACGGCGGCAGCAGGAGCTGCTTCCGCGGGTATGGGCAGTCTCGGTGTCTTAAAACTCAAGTTCTCGTTCCATCGCAGCGTCTTAGCGGCAAAGCTCCGCACGTCACTGATCGGTGATTTGTTCAGAATTGCATTTGGTATTGTTGCGCTATCAACCGCGTACACGTTACAAAATACGGTGTCCATGAAAACCGCGTCAGTCTCCACGCCCTTTTCCGAAGAACCTTTGAGTCTTCTGGTGCCGACCTTTGAGGGTGGGCTTGCGCCGAACGCGCTGAGCATTTTCTTCGTAATCGTAGCGTTGGTGGGCGCGGTCATCGTGGTGAGAGAAGTGTCGCAGTATCTCTTGGCGTTTCTCCTGGACGCCGAAGTCGGCGCGATCGTTGATCGAAGTGCTACCGTTGTTATGCTCGGTACCGGGATCTTCGGGCATCCGTTTGGCTACCCGCTGAGGGCTGTTATCTGGGAGGATTTGAGCCCCCGCGTGAAAGGATTCATCTGTCTCGGCAATATCATGAGTCTCTTCTCATTGTTAGCATTCTTCTATTACGTCTCGTTCGTCTGGTATCCGGAGGCGTGGTGGGTTATCTGGGTTGGCGGTTGGGCATCCCGGCCGTGGCGATGACCCTGGTCTGATACCCTTTGTCGGCGAGGAAGGCACGGTGATCTACGAATGGAACAGACTCCTTGCAATCCTGCTATTCGCAATTGCCGGGGTTGCATACATCTCATTTACCTTTAGCCTGTTCGATCCCTTGACGCTTCAATATAGCCTGGGGATGTTTTCGCTGGGGTTTTCCGGGATCCTGATTGGCGGCTTACTCCTCTACAATTTTGTGAAATGGATCAATTTACTCTAATTTGATCGGACATAATGAAGGTGAGCGTAAAAGAGTTAGGAGGTGAGGGAAATGGAAAAAAAGGACGTATCGGAGGTGAAATGTTCGAGCTGTGGGAAGATGGTGAATGCGGAAGCCAGGTTTTGCCCGAGCTGTGGGAGTAGGCTGCACGCAGAAGCGGCGAAGATAAAGGACCCGGTGATCACGAAGCTTATCAAGAAGGGCGTGATAGCAAAGGACGAGAAAGTGCTGTATACCGCGCGACAGAAGCGGTGGCATAAGTTACTCTGGCCGGGCTGGGTCATCGTCACTGACGTTCAGGTGATCTTCTATACGATAACGTGGTTTGGCTACAATCTCGACACGTACGGCTACGACTTCTTCCACAACATCAGCGTTAGGAAGGGGTTCTTCTCGAGTCGAATCAGTTTCATAACCCGGCTTGGCGTCGCCAAGATGCGGGGTCTGCCCCATGATGCGGCAAGTGAAACGATGCAAGCGATTGGCAGAGGCATACGAGCCCGGGTTGCGGCACCCGAGGAGCAGTTACGTCAGGAGGTAAGCGTGTCGTAGAACCGCTCAGCTTCACAGGAAGGATGCAGGCCGATGGGTGGGTGGTGTGGCGCGGCGTGACGCGGCGTGACGCGAGTTCACGTTGAGGTGTGCGTGGGGGCTGGCCACCACAGTGGAAACAAGAAACGAGGCAGGAAAAGCCCCGCACGCGCCAACCATCAATTTTACGACCGCATGCACTGATGCGTGAAGGGGTAGGGGGCATCCTTGCTTTTTGGGTGCTTCACTCTGCGCATCGAACGCTTGGGAGGTGCGCGTTTGTTTGTTACTACCGTTAGCTTCGAAAGATATTATGAGGGACGTGGAGCGATTCTGACCGTCGGATAGTGCAGTCACGCGTAGTGTTACCAACTCAAAGTGTCCCAAAAGGTTTAAGTTTGAGCAGAGCATATGCCCTTTACGGGGTGCATACAAATGGGTGTCTATTTGATGCTGTCAAAACTTACGGAAAAAGGTAGAAAAATAGTACGCGACAATCCCGAGAAGATAGAGAAGGTAACTGAAAAAGCGGAGCGGATGGGTGTGAAGATACTGAGCCAGTACGCTCTTTTCGGTACCTATGATTTTGTGAACCTGTTGAAAGCGGACGACGACGAACTCATTATGAAATTGGCTATTGACTTAACTGCGGGAGGCAAACTGGAAGTACAGACATTCCCTGCGGTTCACGTAGATCGGTTCATCGAGATCATGAAGGGAGAAAAGAAGATAGTGGAAGGGGTATGATCACGATTGAAGGCTCTTTCCCACTTATTTTTTGATCACTCTCTTCTGGAAACCGTGAGGTCACACTGGACACGTATCAAAAGCAAAACCAGCCATCACTAACTAAAGCCGCATCGCAGCCATATTCACGCGGTCACCTTCGCGTAACAGCACCGGTGAGAACCAACGCGGACACAGACTAAGAAACCACGCCACTATCTTCGAAGCCTGATGGGAGGATAAAAAAGTCATGACTTGAGTTTGACCTTTATTTATCTATCTCCCAGACTCCCGCTTCTTCTCCCGAAAGGCATGGTTATCCACTACATAAGAAGAAAGGGTTATATAAAGTTTTCGATTGGTAAGGTTGGTCGAGTATCGCAAAACTTATATATGTACATGCGCCAATTTTTAATTTGGGTGAAGCTAAAAATGGAAGGAAAGTTTCCGTCTGATTGGGAGCGAGTGCCTGGTGAAAAGGTGGAGTATCGAAAGAAGCTTGGATCATTTGAAATGAGTGCGGTTGAAACGGAAGGATTTTGTGAGAAATGCGGGAAAAAGGGTTTGGGGTTTTCATTTAAGATCGTAGACAGCCGTGGGGATTATATGGGGAAATCAGGGGCCTATTGGTGCCCTACGTGTGGTGAAGGCATGAATCCAGAGGCATACGAGAATTTCGTCCAGAGTGAGTTAATAACACCCGAGATGTAAGTAGCGCACCTTTGGAACCCGCTCCAGTCACAAGCAGGGTTGCACTGCTGTGCTGTAGAACGGCACGCGACCCCTCTTTTTATTTTTTCTTTTTCGATCACATTATATAGTTGATACTCGATCGGTCGAAGTCTTTGATCATTTCGAGCTTCAAAGTTCCGAGATTTTCTGGGAGATAGTCCGTTGCGGGGTAGGTGAGATTCGGGAAGAATTTGCTTATGTCAATAGCCATCTGCGTTACCACATGATCCTCGCCAAAGATCTCACCGGCGACCCAGTAGACCAAGGTTCTGGTCCTTTTCTCGTCTATATACCCCAAAGAATGGAGGTACTCGTGTAGCAATACGTGAAAGGCGTATGCATTAAACAGCTGTGGCTCGGTCTCGGATATCCTTCTCATGGAGGTCTTGTTCATGACAATCGTCGTGGATCCAACGGGATAGAAGGCTCCTATCCAGTAATCCTCGCCTCCACCCATCTCAGCCAATCCGAGGGTCAATCCTGCCCGACCCGTCTTCATAACTTTCCTCACCGCATCCTTTACGATTTCAAATATATCCGAAAGGTTGTTCGCCTCTTCCAATTTTACCGCATAAGATTTCATGGTATTCTATCTTTCCTCCCGTCCGTGCACAGGGTATGCTACTCTACTATTACAACTTTATACATAAAAAACTTTTAAAAATCGGGCCACTGTTCGTGCCTCCTACCTCGCACTCCTTACACGGCGAGCAGATCCGACGAACCCTGTTAAGAGCGCTAACAATTAACAAGATGGTCTCCCGTATCCTTTATACCGTTGGCGAAGGGATATAATAGACACGCTGATCAAGTTAGAGCGAGATAAAAAAGCTGCTTTGGTGTCAATCGGAGTATCAACCTTTCTGGCGGTCGTAAAATATCTTATTGGCATCCTTTCGGGGAGTATTGCCCTGATTGCCGATGCAATTCACTCTCTTACCGATGTTATCAGTTCCATAGGGGTCTTGATAGGCCTTAGAATATCAAGTCGAGAGCCTACAAAGGAGTTCCCCTTCGGGTTTTATAAGGCCGAGAATATAGCAAGCCTTTTCCTTGCGCTTGCGATTTTTTATGCGGGCTATGAGATTGTTCTCACCTCGGTCGAAAAGTTTGAAGCGGCGATCGTAACAAATCTTCTGCCGGCAATCTCGGTTGCAGTGGTATCGATTGTAATCGCGTTCCTTTTAAGCACTTATAAGCTCAAGGTCGGACGAGAACTCGATTCACCCAGCTTAATCGCGGACGGCCAGCACATAGTGATCAGATGCCTTATCGTCCGTAGCGGTATTATTAGGGCTACTGGGCTACTACTTGGGGTTCTCTTCTCTTGACGCGATTGCCGGTATTGCGGTCTCAGTACTCATCTTCAGAGCAGGCTACGAAATTTTTAAAGATGCGGTCAAGGTTCTTTTGGACGCATCCATCGCTTATGAAAGGCTTGATAAGATACGAGAAGTTGTCTCGGAAACGCACGGCGTGAGACGAATACATTCGCTGAACGCACGAAGCTCGGGCAAATTTATTTTTATCGAGCTGAAGGTACACACACACCTTAAGGACCTTGAAAAGGCGCATCAATTGAGTGATCGGATCGAAGAGCGGATCAAATCCGAGATAAAAAATGTAGATCGAGTGTTAGTGCACATGGAGCCGGAGGAGAAGGAATTTGCACGGTATGCAGTGCCCTGCACGGAGAATACCGGAGTCAAATCAAAAGTTTCAGAGCATTTCGGCGAGGCGGAGTATTTCTGCCTCTTGGATATACGATTACAGGATAACGAGCTGACCGAAATGCAATTCATAAAAAATCCCTTTCTCGCGTTAGAAAAGAGGAAGGGGCTTAAAACGGCTGAGCTCCTGGTTACCAAGAAGATAGATAAACTGATTACGAAGGAGAGTATTGCGCACAAGAGCGCGTTTTATGTCTTAGATGATGCGTACGTGGAGCCGGGAGAAACAAACGCTGAGACAATAGCAAAGATCATTGAAGAGATTAAAGCCGATTAATAGTCTTCCTGCACATAGTATAACACTGTACGCGAATTGAGAGAAGAGAAATGGAGGTGAAACGTATGTATGGATCCGCAAAAAGCACCGTATATTAGTTGGAACCCCGCTCTTTCGGCTGAGGAGGTCTTTTCCGATATTGTGGGCCTGCAGGAGCTTCTGCTAGACGGTAAAAAGACGTATTGGCTCGAGATGCGACCTGCGGAGAAGGGCAGATACGTTATTGTCCGGAGAGATGCAACCGGAACGATGAGCGATGTCACGCCCACGGACATCAATGTAAGGACGAGGGTCCATGAATATGGCGGGGGCGCATACACGGTCTTTAACGGCGTTATTTATTGCGTCAATTTCAGTGATCAGCGTCTTTATCGGCAGTTCGAAGATTCTTCTCACGTAGAACCGCTCACTCCTGAAAAGAACGAGGATGGTTCATTGGGTAAATACGCTTCGTTAACAGTGAGTCCTGATAGGAAGACGCTCCTCTTTGTGTACGAGAAGGAATATGAAGAGCGTGAAAATGAGAATTTCCTTGCCGTGTTAGATATCGATCTTACCGCGGAAGAGGTAGCAGAACCAAGGATCATTGCAAAGGGCTGCGACTTTTATGCCGAGCCAATCTTCTCGCCAACCGGAAAGAAGGTGGCATGGCTTCAATGGAACCACCCCCATATGCCCTGGGACAGTACTGAATTGATGGTGGCAACGTTTGACGGGAAAGCATTGGAAAATGTCAAAAAAGTCGCGGGTGGTGATGGTAATTCGATCTGCTTCCCACGATTCGATGGCAAAAATATGCTCTATTTCGTTATGGACACGATGGCAGAGGACGGTGAGGATGCCGCACCAGGGAACTGGTGGAATTTGTACCGGTATACGGATGAGGTCGAGCACATCACAGCTGAGCAGGTGGAATTTGGCGAACCGCACTGGGTATTCGGGCAGCGTACGTACGATTTTCTTTCGGACAATCGGATAATCGCGAAGATGGTGAAAAACGGGAGAGATTATCTGGTGCTTGTCGACCCCGAGACGAAATCGCTGTCCATGGTTGATCTCGCCGTATCGCAGTACAGCAGTATAATAGCAGATGCTGAAGATCGCGTTTTTTTCATCGGTGCCAGTACAAGAACGACGCCCGCTATATACTCCTTTGATCTTGAATCCAAAAATCTGCAGGTTTTGAGAAAGAGTTCGCGTATCACACTGAATCGAGATGACCTCGCTCTGCCTGAGTTCATTGCGTACCCCACAGCAGATGGCGAGCACGCGTACGCCTTTCTGTACCTGCCAAAGAACCGCCGGTACCGTGCCCCGGAGAATGACAAGCCGCCGCTTTTAGTGCTTGCACATGGAGGTCCAACCGCACGTACGACCGGGTCTTTGTCATTCATCATCCAGTTCTGGACCTCTGCGGGGTTCGCAGTCATTGACGTTGACTACCGGGGAAGTACGGGTTATGGCCGGCGGTACAGGGATGCATTACGCTCGCGGTGGGGTATTATTGACGCAGAAGATGTGGCTGACGCCGTGCGGTACATAATACGAGAAGGGAAGGTCGACGAATCCAGGATAGCGGTACGGGGTGGAAGCGCGGGAGGCTATATGGTACAGCGCGTTATGACACAGTATCCCGACCTCTTTGGCGCTGGTGCAAGTTACTACGGAATCGGCAATCTGATAACGCTGGTAACCCAGACGCATAAGTTCGAATCACGGTACATCGAGAATTTAGTTGGCGCGAAACTGCCAGAAGGGAAAAGCGAATATGCGGCGCGTTCGCCCATCAACCATCTGGAGCACTTAAAAGCACCGATGATACTGTTCCAGGGCAGTGCTGATAAGATAGTAACGCCAGAAAATTCGAGAGAAGTGGCACGAGCACTCCGCCAGCGAGGAATTGAAACTGAATACGTGGAATACGAAGGAGAAGCACATGGATTCAGGATCAAAGCGAATAAGATTGACGCGCTCGATAGAGAATTTAGATTCTTGCGAAAGATATTCCGAGCCGAATAAGGCATTCACCCGATTCGTAACCGATCATCTCTTCACACCTAGATCAGAAGAGGAGAGATTCAACGGCCTGGAAGATCATTCAAAGAGCGTGAGCGCGAGCATCATGACGAAGATACCCAGAATGATGCCGATGTTGGTGAGGTGCTCGCTGCCGTACCTGTTGGCGATGGGAATGAGCTCGTCGAAGCAGATGAAGACCATGATCCCGGCGACAAGCGCGATCGAGGCGGCCAAGACGAAGGCGTCTAAGAAGGGCAGAAGAACAAGAATAGCGATGATTGCGCCGAGCGGCGCGGTCATTCCGGCAAGGAAGGAGTAGAGGCATGCTTTTCCTCTATCGCCCGTAGCGCAATAAAGCGGCACCGCGCAGGCAACACCCTCGGGGATATTATGGATGGCGATCGCAATGGCGATGGGTATTCCCAGTTTGATGTCCGCTAAGGAGACGAGCGCAACCGTCAAGCCTTCCGGGAAGTTATGGAGCCCGATACCGATCGTGGTCATGACTCCGCCGTGATATAAGCGATCGCAGTGCGTATCCGCCTGGCCGTCGATATGCATGTGCGGCATAAGCCGGTCAAGGAAGTGAATGATGAGCAGCCCACAGAGAAAGAATACATTTGCCCCTGCCAGACCGATAGCCGCTCGTGCACTGCAAAACAGGTCGACAAACGCGACAAAGATCATGACGCCCGTGGCGAATCCAAGACTAACAGAAAGATACCGCATATCAGGTTTTGGAATAGCGTAGGATATGAGGCTCCCGATGCCCGTAGCAAGTGCTGCGAGCGTGGTAAGCAGAAGTGCGTAGAAAATGCTAATCGTTGCCACCATAGCGTACGTAGAATATATAATTGCAGAATTGCTAATAAAATGTACGCAGTTCATGCTCAGCTCAGATCTATGTTATGGTGGAGGGTGGTAGAGGAGAAATTGTCGTGGAGATGTTGGAAATGACTGGGGGAGAAAAGAAAGAGGGAATTGTAGATCGGTTTCAGCAGGAATTGAAGTATCATCGTGGTCGTCTGCCCGCCTGGGATTTCGATTGGGCGCGTAAGCCTGAGCCGTATAAGCGGTATCCCGATGCGCCGAAAGTGTCGCTTGGTCCTCCGCAGACTGGAGACGGCGCGTCACTGTGGGCGGTCTTACATAAAAGGCGCAGTGTTCGGCACTTCAGCGCAGAGCCAATAACAAAATCGGAACTATCGCAACTGCTGTGGGCGGCGCAGGGCATTACCGCACAGGAGGGGGGTGGAAGAACCGCGCCGTCTGCCGGAGCGTTGTATCCGGTAGAGACGTATGCAGTGGTCAATTCCGTAACGGACGTGGAAAACGGCGTGTATCATTACGCCGTGGATACGCATGAGCTTGATCAGTTACGTGCGGGTGATTTCCGGCTTCCGGTTGCCCAAGCTGCGCTTGATCAGGAGATGGCGTACCATGCGAACGTGGTCTTCATCTGGACTGCGGTCTTCGAGCGGTCGCGGTGGAAATACAAGCAGCGTGCCTACCGCTACATCTATCTGGATGCCGGGCATATAGCGCAGAACGTGGCGTTAGCTGCGGTTGCACAGGATCTCGGCAGCTGCCAGATCGCCGCGCTCTACGATGAGGAGGTAAACGCGTTGGTGGGCGTTGATGGTGTCGACGAAAGCGTGGTGTACATGACGGTGGTGGGAAAGGAAGAATAAATAAGGAATTGGTAGGTAGTTGCAGAAGGAAGTTTTAATTAGAGTTATGCATCTCTTATCATTTGGATAAGAATGGGAGAGCCGGGAGATAGAAGAAGAGAGTCTGAAAAGAAAGATTTTCTTAGCTGGCAGGTGCTCTTAGGACTATTCCTGATCATAAGCTCTGCGTTCCTCTATTTCCTCCATTACGTGATTTTCCGGGATGTTCACCATATCTTCATCTATATGGTGGGCGATATCGCCTTTGTGCCTATTGAGGTGCTGCTGGTTACATTGATCATACACCGGCTGCTCAGTGAGCGGGAGAAGCGAGCGAAGCTGAAGAAGTTGAAGATGCTCATAGGCACCCTCTTCAGTGAAGTGGGAACACGGCTGTTGACCTATTTCTCGGACTTCGACCCGGATTTGGAAGAGATCAGGAAAGATTTGATTGTATCAGCCGAGTGGACAGAGCAGGATTTTTCGCGGGTGAGTACGCGCCTTCAGAACTACGATTATGGCGTTGCGATAAAACAGATGGATTTGGAAGAGTTACGTAAGTTCTTGATAGGGCGACGAGCGTTTTTGGTGCGGTTATTAGAGAACCCGCTTTTGCTGGAGCACGAATCGGTGACGGAACTGCTCAGAGCTGTTTTTCATCTGACCGAGGAATTAGAAGCGAGAGAAGACGTGCGGCAGTTGCCGGATTCCGATTATGCGCATCTTGCGGGCGATATAGAGCGAGGCTACGCGTTGTTAGTCCGTCAATGGCTGGATTACATGGCGTATTTGAAGGATAATTATCCGTATCTCTTTTCGCTCGCCATGCGAACGAATCCGTTTGATCAGACTGCATCAGTGATAGTGGAATAAATAAATGAATGAATGGTTTTACGCTTCTTTCGCTCGCGCAAGGGCTGCCGTAACTATCTTGTCTGTTAACTGTCCAGACCCACATGCACAGTGCACTATCTCTTGAAGCAAGCTGTAACAATGCACTTAGTTTCTCACAGGGCAGTGTCGTGATAACGTCGATGTTGTTCCTCTTCAGTATTTCGCGTTCGGGTTCGTACAGTGGTTCGCTCTACTCACAGAGGTAACCGTATAACCTTAACAGCTATTGAAGCTTACTAAATGCATCCACAATTCGATTGGGGATAACGTTCTGTGCATATACGACGTTGCGACTGAAGGATGCAATGTCCAGAAGGGCAAGGACGGAGCCCGTAGCGTATATGCAGTGTTATCTGCTGAAATCGTGTGCCCCTCCCGGTTATTTCAAGCGAAACATGAATGTTAAGTTTAAACTTATGCATAATATTTTCAGGATTTTATTCAAAGATGTACGCTAAATCACGCTTTACCCATTCAAGAGCAGCTGGGCAACGTTCAGCTTAACCGGCCGGATTTGGAGCGCTAGCAAAAAAGCCGATCCGAGCTAAAGCTGTTGTTAGACCAAATTTCTACCTTGCCATCATAAACCCTCTCTCCGAAAGCCAGCGAATATCCTCAAGGAATGTTGTGGATTTTTCGAACTCCTTTGAAAATAATGGCGATTCTTTTATTGCCGTCGAAGCCAGATGGTCAAGCGTCGTGCCGGAAAAAGCACCATACCCGGGAACAAGCACTTTGCCAGCCAGTCCTCCCCTCTTATAAGGTTCAGCTTGACGACACGCCAAGTCAAGCAGAAAGTACCTTCTTGCAATATCCCGTCTCATACTCGAAATTTCCAATCCATTATCACCCGACATTATAATTTCCCGATCTATACAGTCGTCAAGACATCGATTAATTTCTTTTATTTCGTAACCTTCTAATTCCAAATGTGAATAAAGCTGTTTTTCTGAATTTTTCCCAATTGCAACAGCATGCTCAATTTCCAAAGGGGTCAAATAGCCTATCTGTTGCAAATAATACCTTAGTCGTATTGGCGCCGTTCTTATCTGAATAATCCCGTGCGTGTCTTCGTAGGCTAAAAGCATGCGAAGGTCTCCATTCAGGGATGAGAAATAACCCGCTCCATCAACGTATTCAACGAATCTCGTATTTTCTGTAAATCCGCTAATGTACAACCTCGAGCTTTTTGTTTGATCAACATTCTTGTGAGAAACGCTTCCAGAATCACCAGCGTAAAACTGACATTGAATGAATATTCGATTACTCCACTCATCCGGCCACCCTGGCGTTTTAAATGGTAATATAAAGTCATAAGCTCTTGTCTTTTGGTCAGGGACTTGTTCATCTTCTAAAACAACTACATCTGTAGTATTGAAATCAACTCCTTCACGCATGCCCCACTCTAACATCTGTTCTCGCAGAATATGCTCGGGCTCGTGCCCTCTAGAAACCATTACTGATCCTCTAACCTTGAAAATTACGAGTGGTGCTAATAGATCTCTCTCTTTTTCAAATTCCTTTAGAGCGAAATATGCGTATCCAAGTGACCAGAATTGATTTATCGCGTTATCATCTTTGAGAAGGAAAGAAATAAATTGTTTCAGAAGCCTTGCTTCGAGATCCGCACGGTCTATTCGAGAAATAATCGACATGTATCGATTACTGGTAAGAACCCGCGGAATTGGCTTCATTTCTGCAATTCGCCGGCCTTTGCGCATTTTAGGAAATGGTAACACCTCCCACTGTGCCGCATCACGCAGGAAGAGAGGAAACTGGCATTTGAAGTTATTGTCAGACTTCCCTGTTACGGCGAACAAAGCAGACGCTAACGCTTGCAACAGTTCTTCGCGCTCTTCGGTACTCCTCTCGGCTAATACGTCAGCCATAACATCGGCAATAGCATCGGGTTGACAAACGTCTATGGAAGAGAAATTATCGGTAGCTTTCCCAAGTACCTCGAAAGTACTGACAACTAAATCCAATTCATGCCTAAACTTGTCCGTATCGGCAATTTCGCCTAATGTGGGAGTGATCCAAATATCAAACTCTTCTAATTGCGACCGAAGTTCGTCTTTAAGGTCAGGAAGTCGCATTCTTACCCCTTATCCTTCACTTTAAAAGTCGATGTTACGCTGGTCCGAGTAATATTTAAGCGTCTCTCTACCATGAGAACATATTCTTCTTCATGATCTGCAAGGACGCAATCAAAACCCAGTTTTCTTGCAACCGCTCCCGTGGTGCCAGATCCGCACATTGGATCTAACACAAGATCACCGGGTTTAGTGGTCATCTTATATAAGGGCTCATAAACCTTCTCTGGCTTTTGAGATGGATGCCCGGTTTGTTCACCCTTTCCCACGAACCCAATATTCAGAGCCGCCTCGATTACACTGGGAGGTCCAGGCATGTAACGCAACTTACCCTGTTTCTTTTTTTGTAGCTGCGCTTCGTTCAAAAAATGTTCGGGGTAAAGAATGGCATCTGCTCTTGTTAAGTGGAGGCAGGTCATTTGGGCGGATCGCCAACCGCGAATTACTGAGGGATTATTCTTATAATACCAAGTAAGCCAACAGTTGAGACTCAAGGCTTCCGGTATGCACGGAATAAACAGTGCAACAATCTCCGGAAAACCCCAAAGGTAAACATGCGGCGATACGTCTGAGGATAATTTTAGAAGATTAGACACATAGTCAATATAGTCACCGCGGACTCCGCCGACCCCTTTGTTGTACCAAGGGTCCAACATAGTAACTTTGAAATCTAAACTCGATTCAGCGGCAAGCTTTAATGTATCCTCCACGTCAGATGGAGGGAGTAACATGATTTTTTTCTCGGTTACCAACTGTGGTTCTTTAGTGTCTAGAAATGTAGATTGCATGCTTGGTGCTCCTATTAAATCTATCTGGTGGTCTTACATCTTATTACACAGAATTCAATAAAACACAATATGTTTCATCTTATTAAACTCCCATATTTTTTGCAAGAAACAATTACATCATATAAATTATTTTCGCGAGGCCGCGGATGATCGAATTTTTTTTCGGATAACTCCAGTATATCCGCAGTATTGCGTCTAGACCTCCCTCTGGATGAACTTCTTATCTCCTTGAATTTCCCTTCTTTCATCCGTTTACACCCCAGTGAGTCTCTTTCTCAAACAACCCATCTAAGGGGCTTTTTATCTTACCTCCACCATTGTTACCGACTGAATATATATCTTTTGTATCTCCCAATTTTTGTTCTAATAACTAACTCAGTTTTATCACGTTACCATGCCCTAACAAACTCCCTCAGTTCCTTTTCAACATCATCCAGCGCCCCTTGATCAGAGGGTTTTATCTTACACCGCGCCCCGATTTCGTACAATTTACAATCCTCCTTCAACCGCTTATAGCCGCCGCCGGTGATATTCAACAGAATCTTGTCCTCCTTTTTAAGGACGCCATCATCAACGGCTTTGATTACTGACGCAACCGCTACGGACGCCGCAGGATCCAGATCGATCCCCTCTTCACCCTCGAACAGCTTCTCCGCTTCCCTGGCCTCGTCGTTGGTTATCCCGTACATCGTCCCTTTTGTGTTCGAGAGCATATCGTAGACGCCGCCTCTGATGGAATACGGCGGATGCCTCGTGGAGAGCACGTCTGCATAAATAATCTTTATCGCAGCTTCAGCATCTTTCATGTCCCTATCCGCGATGAGCTCTGCTCGACCAGCTTGCCATGCACTGACCAGGGGCGCAAACGGGTGATTCTGCGCGATGACAATCCTCGGCATCTTCGCGCCAAAGCGGCCATCTGCAATCAGCCTGCCAAACGCTTCCCACGCGGCAATCGCGCCCGTGCCGCTGCCCACTGCCTGGAAATAAAAATCCGGCAGACCGTTCTTCATAGCGAATGCAGCCTCAAGTTCAACCACACCCATACCATCCCTTCGTGCCACGTTTTTCACACCGCCTTCTTCTACTAACCCTTCCATCTGCGCTATCCGCTTGCCGACGGCAATTGCATCCGAATAGTCACCATCCACGGCGATTAAGAAAATGCTGTCGTGGTTTCCCGTTGTTGTCCACATACGTGTGAGAGAACTGCTTGGTACGACCGCAACAACGGGCATGCCCGTCGCGGAAGAGACCTCTGCGAATGCTCGTGACGTATTCCCTGCAGAGGCGACGGTCACAATCCTACCTCCTGCTCGTTCTTTAACGCGTTGTAACGTCGGCTGCGCTTCCAGCTCTTTGAAGCTGCAGGTCTTCATGAACGCTCCTTTCTCCGGCCAGTACCCGCTAAACCCGATGTACAAATTGTTCAGCCCGAGTTCTTTCCCCAACCCGTCGCTTTTGTAGGTGATTGGACCTGCGCGTGTAGGCAAAGCCGCTTCTACGGGCAGCCAGTCGATATAGTTGAACATGCCCTGTCCCGAACGTTTCCGTATCTGCTTCCTGCTGTACACCGTCCGTAACAACGAATCGTGACCTTCAGGGCACGTATTTGTATAGCTGTCGGTAATAACTATTTCTCCACCTTCCACACATGTCAAGTGATACTTCCCAGTTCCCATTCTTCATTTCACCTCGCTTGCTGCTAAACGTTAAACCGTGCTATCGGTTCAGCAATCGTGAAACTGCCGTCCAGAATCTTCTCCTTCAGCATCGCCGCTAATTGCGATGCCCTTTTTCTGTCTGACTGCCGCAGGGTCACGGGGATCTCCTTCCCCGCAAGCGTAACAACGCCGAGATTGCAGTTAAAAGCACCGCCCGTGCATATCTGCACGCATGCACCGCAGTTGCAGCATAAAGCTTCGTCCACGGCTTTAGCCTGAGTATCAAAAGCCCCCGTCGGGCACAAGCTCGCAACCTGGCACTCCTCGCATTCGCTACAGCCTGATCGATCGAACCGCACGGAAACGTCACGCCAGACATCGGCATAGGTGATCTTACCAATCGGTAGCCGGTTATGGACGTCCATAACACCCAGCGGTATCGCCGCATCCAGCTTCTTGACCGTTTCCAGCACGTGCTCGTTCACTATCGGGATCGGCACGGCCCAGGAATTTAGTATCTCCGGCCCTGCGGAAGTCCGAAAGCCACCGAGGTACTCCGGCAGCATCCCGTGCATATCCGCAATACCCATCAAATTCGGCTTGTCCGCAGAGCTCCGTGTGCCTTCTCCGATAACAAAACCCTCCGCGCCATTCATCAGGATTTTCGTGCCCACGCCGATGGTCTCCATAAACGGGTCCTTCTCCAGCGGGTTCAACTCGCCACAGCCCGAGAACGTCAGCTCCTTGCACGGGCCTTTCAAGGTGTCCACGGAAAATATCGATGCCACTTCGCCTTCATGAGCATTGACAAAGGCAAAGTAGTTCTTAAACGCATTACGCGTGCTGCAGAGTCTCGCAAATGGGATATCCTCAAGAGTCGTTGTCGTATTTATCCTGAGGCCGTCAACAGTTTCGACAACGACTTCGATTTCTTCATGCGCAACCAGCGCTCTGAACAGATGCCCGCCCCCGTAGCTGGTATCCCTGCGAGAGGGGCCGTACACGATCATATCCACGATCCCCAGCCGTTCGTTCGGGCAGGGCCCCACAAATGCAGGCACACCGTTCAAAAAGACTTTTGCTGCACGCTCGAACGCGTCTCGTTCCGCGACTTGAAAAGAAAGAGCTGCATACGTTCCGCTCATCACGCCGCACGTAGCAGACGTGACGACATCCACGTCCTCAAAACCTATTTCCTCTCCGCTCCGTACACTGTTACAAAGCTCCTCGGCAGTCATCACTACCGCCGTCTCTCGTTCTAGTTTCTCGGTTATCTCCGCTACGGTCCTTCTCTTCGTCATAATCTTCGCGGTTGACTCTGCTCTTATATGCATATTCGCTTCATTACTCTAAAAACCACGTGGCTCGCGTTTCTACCTGCTCGTTCGGGTTTCTAGCGTGGTCGGCACCGGAATGCCTATTTGTATAATACTGCAGGCAATGATTTATATATAAGTGGATGCCTCTTATACTATACGGCATGACCATCGCTGACGAGATCGTGGCTGAAATCTTCGTGCAGGATAAACCGCTCCCCGGCGTAGTATCAAAAGCGATCAAACAGAAATTGGGAATGAGCATGGGTGACTTCAGTGAGAAATCGGGCATACCAGCCAGCACGCTTTATAAAATCCTCGCGGGCGAGCGAGACCCGAATTTGCGCACCTTCCGGCGGATATTAAGCACAATACGGGAGATAGAAGCCGATACTGCAGGCAAGAAGCACAAATTCATCGGCATTATTGGTACGCGGGGTGTGTTAGACGAGATAGAACAAAGGACAATCACCGTGGGCCGAGAGACTATGGATATCAAGGAATATGCGGTTACGGGCATCGAAGAGGCGATAATCGGGTCGATGCAAGCGGAACGGGATGGGGCATCCGCACTGGTCTGCGCACCTATTGTCAGTTCCACGGTCGAGAAGGTCGTTACCATACCGGTCGCCACGATCAGGCCAAAAACCAGTGTTACGAAAGCTATTGAGTTCGTGGCGAAGAAGATAAGCTGACTTTGGCGGTAGGTGGTAGTTACCAACTAAACTAAATAAACTGCACGAGCCAATATGATGCTCCGCCGATGAGTGCTGCGAGCGGGATGGTGATTATCCATGCCGTGAGCATTCTTCCTACTTCTAACCAGCGTATTCTGCCAAGGCTTTGGAAAAACGTACCACCGATCACTGAGGAGCCCATGACGTGCGTGGTGCTTGCCGGCATGCCAGCTAAACTCACCGCTACCAGTGCGAGTCCCGCTCCGGTTTCGGCAGCGAATCCGTGTTTCGGCTCCAGCTTCGTTAATTTCCATCCCATCGTCCTTATTACTTGCGAGCCCATCAAAAGCGTGCCCAGCGCCATGACAACGCCACAGATTATCCGCACCCACCAGGGCACGGGGAATTGCTCTCCAGACTGCGTGGCGAGAAAACCGCCAGCTATTAGCGCTGCACTGATCACGCCCATCGCATTTTGCGTGTCGTTCATGCCGTGACTGAAAGACATGAACGATGCTGAAATAGGCTGCAGTTTCCTGAAAAACCGTTCGATACTCGGTGAAGGGGTATTCTTAAAGAAGATGAAGAGCGCCCAGCTGATGAGCGCGAAGATAAAAGCACCAGCGATAAAGCCTGCAAATGGCCCGAGCGCAATGGCAATAAACACTTTGTTGGTAAGGATCTCCCACTGTATTACGCCCGTACCGCCCGCAACGAGTCCCGCACCCATAATCGCACCCACCAAGGCGTGCGTCACACTTATCGGGATGCCGGCTGCAGTGCAAAGATAAGTCCAGAGTATCGCACCTATTAATCCGCTGATAAGAACCAGGAGGAATACGTTGGGGCTCAGATCCGTAGCCGAGACGATTCCCTTCCCTATGGTCTTCGCGACTTCGGTAAACATGAACGCGCCGGCGAGGTTGAACACACTGGAGAGAACCAACGCCTTGAGCGGTGTTAACGCCCTGGTCGCAATTACCGTGGCAATCGCATTCGCACTGTCATTCGCGCCGTTCAGGAAATTGTAGATCAGGGCAAGAAATATGATGATAAGAACGTAGATCGTCACGAGCTCCATCAGATGCCGCCCTTTAATCGAAAGGTTTCCAAAATGTTCGCCACGTCTTCGCAGTTGTCCATGGTATCTTCAAGGATATCCACGATCTCCTTGAGCAGCAGCCGCGTAAGCACTTCATTAGCATCTTCAGTCGGCGTGGTCATCAGTATTTTCAGCCATTTCCGGTTGAGTTTGTCCGCTTCGTTCTCCAATTCGTTTATCTTTATGCAGCACTCTTCTAACGGTAGTTCACTGTGTCGTATATCGCGTAAACAGCACACAGCTTTCTTTATCTCTTCCGTGGCCTCAAGGATAATCGGGGCGAACTCACTTACCGGTTCTGGAATGGTGGGTCGCGGCGTAAACGCCAATCGCGCTACTGCCTTTTCCACACCGTCGATCACGTTGTCAAGATTATGCATGAAATACCGGACATCGCCCTTCTCCTCCGTGACCCGCGTGTGGTCATAAAACAAGCCATGGATGATTTGATGAACAATCGCGTCGCCTTCCTCTTCCAGGACTTTAAGTCGTCCTCGAACTTGCGAGAGGTTGGTGCTGCGCGAATCAGAATCCAGGGAAAGCGGTGCGGAAGAGCGATAATTGGCACCCAAATCCACGAGCAGTTGCGCTGTCTCCACCGCTTTATCCGCAAGCTCCTCAAAGAGGTCGAAGAATCTTTTATCGTGGGGTAAAAACACAGACATTGTATGTAAAACGGAATTAAAAAAAAGCGCTTTTACAAGAGGCGGCGGACCCACCACTGCCGTTTCTCCTGTTCCCTTAGTAAGAGTGGCAAACCACTTCCGCGCCTTACCCTTTTTCATCCCTTACACATAGAAAATCAAGAGGATATTTAAACTTTTCGAAATTACCGTATCAACAATGATACTATATAGCTATACTGCTTTTTTCAATACCTCAAGGCTATAAAAATCCAAAAATTTCTTGAACGCTCGACTTCGGTGCGACACGTTATTCTTACCCTCGGCGCTCATCTCGCCGAACGTCTCCCCATGGACCTCAAATATTGGATCGTAGCCAAAGCCGCCGCTACCTCGTGTCTCCCCTGCTATGCGCCCTTCAACGGTGCCGACAGACAGCATAGGCGCACTCTTCGGCGATTTGCAGTATGCAACGACCGTTTTGAACGTAGCGTTCCGTTCTTCGCCACTGTTATCCGCCATCAAGCTCAGGATTCCTTCGTTACCGATGGTCTTGAAGACAAATGCGGAGAACGGACCCGGGAAGCCGTTTAAAGCAGGGATAATCAGGCCGGAATCCTCCAAGAAGAACGGCTCTTTAATCCCCGTCTGTGCACGCACATAATTCGCACTTTCGCGTGCTACCGCTTCTATATCGTCAAGCTGTAATTCCGGATAGTCATAATCGAGCTGCTCGATCGTTATCTCGCTCGATTCCGACTCCGCCAAATCCGTTATCTCCTTCACTTTGTGCGCATTGGTGGTGACGAATATCAATCTCCGTTTTGAACCCATACCGGCGACTCCTACCTTTTGACTGTTTCTATACTTTAGTTTAGTATGCACTACTTCTTAATACTGCTCAAACTATAAGGTATTTCAAGAAGGCGAATAGTTGTTTGTTGTTTATTCGTTCGTGAGTGTACTGGGAATGGATATGAAAGGCAGCATAAAACTGGAACACGGTGCAGGCGGCGAGGGAATGCACGAGTTGCTCAAGCTCGTGCTCCGCTACTTCGATTTTGAGGGCGTTCGTACTGGCAACGGAGCAAAGGTGGAGATAGAGGTGCCGTTGCAGGCATTGGACGACTCCGCCGTTGTTGACAATATCGTTTTCACGACCGATTCGCATACCGTGAAACCGCTCTTTTTCCCGGGTGGTGATATCGGAAGCCTGGCAATCGCCGGTACCGTCAACGATATCTCGGTAATGGGTGCGGAACCGCTCTGCTTATCGGTGGCGTTCGTTATAGAGGAGGGCTTTCCACTCAGCGATTTTGAACGCGTTTTGGCTGGCATGCGGCATACGTGTGAGGAGGCCGAGGTCACCGTAGCCACCGGCGATACGAAAGTGGTTGAACGCGGCGCAGTGGAGAAGATAATGGTAAACACCTCCGCGATTGGCAGACGTACCGCGGCTTTAGATAGGAACATGGAGGAAGTGCGGAAGTACCGAGAACTTGATGCGAACTGGTTAACGGACTCTAATCTTCGAGACGGGGACAAAATAATCGTTTCCGGGTACGTCGGCGATCACGGTGTCGCGTTGCTCTCGTTCCGAGAGGGGTTCGAGTTCGATACGGAGTTGAAGTCGGATATAGCGCCGCTGAACAAACCTATCCAGAAGATATTAGAGGTTGGCGGTGTGGTTGCAATGAAGGATCCGACGCGCGGCGGGCTCGCGAATTTACTGAACGAGTTCAGTGAGAAATCGCACGTTGGCATCCTGATAGAGGAGGATAAGATTCCGGTACGGGAATCGGTTCGGAGCGCATGCGAGCTGCTGGGAATAGACCCGCTGGAGATCGGCAACGAGGGGAAGATGGTTCTGGGCGTTGTAAAAGAGAAGGCGGACGAGGTGCTCGACGCACTGCGGGGAACGAAGCATGGAAAAGACGCCGCGATCATTGGCACGGTGACGAACGAGCTTGAGGGCGTGGTGATGAAGACACGGGTTGGCGGCAAGCGAATTGTAGAGACGCCAATTGGCGATCCCGTGCCGAGGATATGCTGATCTTCGTTATCCCGTTTAGAACAGGGCAGTAATTTAGTGCTCCAGATTAAAACCGGGAGTGCTCACGATAATCTCCTTGAGACGCGCGGCTACAGTGGTTCTTACTAACGCATTTGCATCTCCGATCGAATCCTCAAGGTTCATATCGAATTCGATCGCACCTAACAGAGGCACATTGAATTCGTGCAATGCGTCGTACACGGACGAAGACTCTCGCATCTTCATATTCTCGATGACGCCGATAATCGGCTTATTCAATTCATCGAGCATCTTTATTACCTTCTTCACCGTTTCTAATGCTACCTTTGACGCGGTGGTCATCACCAAAAACTCAGCTCGCTTCAGCCAGCGTATGACATCCATCGAGGCATCGCCAATGCCTGGAGGCATGTCAACAATAAGGAAATCCCGCGAGCCCCACTGCGTAATGGCGAGCAATTCCAGCATCGCGTTCGTTATATCCTCGCCGCGTAGCGGCGCGGGCTCGTTACCGGTGAAGTAGATAATGCTCATAAAGGATATGCCATGCACCTCAGGTGGTATGATCCCTTTCTCTTCCTTCGGATATACACCGTCTATGCCCAGGATCACGTGCGTTGACGGTGCAGACAGGTCCAGATCCAGCAGCCCGACCCGGTAGCCCATTCGCGACAACGTCAGCGCGAGCAGCGACGATGTCAAACTCTTGCCAATGCCGCCTTTACCCCCGGTTACCGCAACGATTCGCTTGATGCCTGATAATCTCCGGGCAATAACGCTCAAACGCGGATCTGTTACCATTGCTTGCGATCTACCTCTTCCCTTTTATCGCTTTTAGCAAGACGCCTCGGCCCTGGATAACCTCAAAGTCAGGACTCTTACACGACGGGCAGCGGACATACACATGCGCAACCTCAGGCGCGAAATGAATCGCCTCGCCCTCGTCCTCGCCTACGCAGGAATCTCGATAATCCCATTCGGTTCCGCAAACGCGGCACTTGAAAATCGCCCGCTCTGTTTCCAGGCGTACCTTTGCGTTCGTCAGCAGCGAGTCCTCATCGTGCGCTTTGGCTATTTCATCCAGGGCAAAGTGGAAAACCTCGAGCTCTATCTGCTGTAATTCACCGATTTGGACGGTTATTTCGCTGATCTCTTCCAGCCCCTCTTTTCGCGATTCCTCTATGGCAGTCTCGATTACCGCTTCTGCCAATGCCCATTCGTGCATGCTTCTACATCACTTTCCTTTCTTCTCATGTCACGAGTTTATGGTTAGTAGTATAAGGTACACGCGGTTAAGTAATTCCGAATGTTGCGGATCGAAAGGGACACGATTTGCCATGCTGACGTGTTATCTAAAGATAACGGTAGATTTTAACACGACCAGAACAGTAGGTAGTACTAACAATCGACCGAGATCGTTTTAACGAGAAAGAGAAATAGGAGAGAGAAGATAGATGATCGTGCTTAAAGCGGAGGATGTGCGTACGGCACTGCCCATGGCTGAGTGTATAGTAGCGATGAAGCGAGCTTTTGCGTCGTTTTCGGATGGTCGGGCCCAGGTGCCGCTGCGTGCCAAGGTGATGGTGCCCGCTCACGACGGTGAGAGCCTGTTCATGCCCGCCTTTGTAGACGACGATGCGGGCGAGTCGTTGGCGGTGAAAACCGTATCTGTATTTCCGCATAATGTGCAGTACGGGCTGCCTACCCTGCATGCTGCGGTGTTGGTGCTGGAGGCCAGCACGGGTCGACCGACAGCACTACTAGAGGGAGGAACGCTGACAGCCATTCGTACGGGTGCGGCATCCGGTGCTGCTACTGACCTGCTTGCTCGACCTGATAGTGTGGTTGCAGCCATCTTCGGCGCAGGCGTACAGGCACGCACCCAGTTGGAAGCCATTTGCACCGTACGGGCAATTCAAACGGTCTGGGTATACGATCGCATCCCAGAGAGAGTGGAAGCGTTTATCACCGAGATGGCCGGAACGGGCCCGATTCCCCGCGATTTACGCGCTGCGACAGATCCTCAGCAGGCGGTTGCTGAAGCGGACGTGATTTGCACCGCAACGACCTCCTTTACGCCCGTCTTCGCAGATGCTGATCTTAAACCAGGAGTGCATATCAATGGAATAGGCTCGTACACACCCGAAATGCAAGAAGTGCCTGCGGAGACCGTGGCGCGCGCACTCGTGGTGGTGGACTCGCGTGAAGCCGCACTCGCTGAGGCTGGCGACCTGATCCAGCCCTTGCAACGGGGCATCATCCATGATGAGCACATTCACGCGGAACTCGGCGAACTTGTGCTCGGACGTAAGCAGGGTCGCACGCAGTCGGAGCAGGTGACCTTCTTCAAAGCCGTTGGCGTTGCTGTACAGGACGCCGTTGCCGCGCGGTTAGCCATGCAGAACGCTCAGGCGCTCGATTTAGGCCAACAAGTGGACTGGTGAATACAAAGGAATGAGACCGGAATAGCCAGCCGTTCAACCGTCAGTCAAGGTCTGCTACCAATCGAATGAATGGTACACCTCGGTAGCCTCCACGAGTTCCTGATGAGGTATCTTCATTCCGAGCATCTCTGCCCGTTCCAGGTTAAACGCAACATCCGCGACGTTGGGGTCGAAGATGGCCATCGTGGCGGGATCGCTGCCTTCGAGGATCTCGCCGCCAACAAGGCCCTACGTAGATACCGGTATCATAGTACGAAACCCCCACCGCAGCCAATAAGCCGTCCTCCGCGTGCGAGCTAACGAGGCCAAGTTCAGGGAGTTTGTTGTGGTGCACCGTCCAGTCCACCACGTCCGAGACCGGAACTACCGCGCCGTTTTCGTCACGCAGTTGATAATAGTTCAGGACACCGAGGAAATCAGCCTCTGTTTGGTACTCGATAACTTTCTCCTTCCATTCCGCGAAAGTCTCCACCTGCATGTACTCGATCACCTGCAACGGCGAGTCTGTCACCTTGTCCAGGTATCGCTCTTTAAAGGTGCCGAGAACGAGATCAGAGCTGGGACTGGCATCAGCAAGAATCACTATTTTAGAAGCATCGGGTGAAATTCTCGTAGCCAAAGAGAACGCTTCGTAGTACGGAATACGTTCCAGCGCGCCGGTAATAGAACCTCCGGGACGGTCTAAACTCTTTATAGGCTCATAAACCGTGGGATCCACATTCACACCGGCGAAGACGAACGGAAGCCGCTCTGCGGGCTGTCTCATTGTGTACTCGACGGCGACATACTTGAGTGCGTTATCGTTATTAACAAAGACGATGTCCGACTTGAACTCTGCTATGAGGTCAAAGACGGCTTCAGCACGCTGCTCTATCTGCTCCGGCGTGGTATAGGTGATTTTGGTATCCATGTAGAACGTGCTCAGCTCGTAATCGTTGCCTTCTACGTATCCTGCGCGGCTTAGCCCTTCCAAGATCCCTCGCTGGAGTTCTTGCTCCAATTGCATCCCTTCGTGGTACGAGTTGACCACGAGGACTCGTTGCGGTGGAGCTGCCGCAGGCGTGCGTAAAATCCAGCCGGCCGAGAAGCAGCCCACGAGTAGGAGTACTGCGATTACAGCGACAATCTTTGTTGGGACCGTCATAGTTAACCACTATTCTATTCCTGAGCACGTACTTAAATATTGTCTATGTTTTTGTTCGAGGATTGATTGTATCACTCTAAATTTACGCTCTCTGATTCCTGGTTCAAACACTTTTGAGTGGGGTGATTCAAGCTCGCAGATCCCAGTTTGACGCGGGCACGTGAGCCTCTACAGGTGCGATCTCTGAGGGCCATACCGTCCTCCACCGTCCCTCCTGCCGCTGGAGCATTGCAGGTGTCGCCGTACTATTCTGTCCAGTTGCATCAAATTTCACGCCTTCCCAGCCAGTCACGAGATTTTCAGCAGGCCAATCGGTCTCGGCAAGTGCCTGGCGGATCTTTTCAGGCTCGGTCGAGCCAGCGCGGTTGATCGCCTCGGCCAATACCAGAAAGGCCGTGAACTCCCGCGCGGTCTGACCGTCCATATCAGCGCCCTCAGGATGCCGGGTCTTGTAGAACTCGTTCACCTCGGTTACGAGCGGTTGTTTATTGTCAAGTCCTGCCCATGCTGATCGAGAAACGATGAAGTCCGCATCACGTCTCATAGTCTGGACGAACTCCGCGGTCTCAAAGCAGGCATCCTGCGCGAGGAACAGCTTCGGGAACCAGTTGAGCCGCTTGTATTCCTCGTGAGTGAATAGCATCGGTCGTTTACGAGTTGTCGATAATGTTTGTGGCCCGTTAAAGTACACTGTAGTAGAATATCACGCCCGGTTGACGCATCGCTCTCGGAACGGGAGAAGATGGCACCTAGTGGAAACTACAGAGATTCAGGTTCGTACGGCACGAAAACTCCGTTGCGTACTTGCTTTAAGATTAAAGGATAGTGCGCGTTACATTGTTCGTCAAATCTTACGTGACCCAAAGCGCCGTTATATTCCCTGTTCACGTACCAGTCGTGAATGCAAGCCGTGTCCCCCCCACATTCTTCTATTGCCTGGATGAGCGTGACAGCGGTGTCATACGCTTCCGCGGCGAATACCGTGGGCTGCGCGCCATACTCTGCAACGTAACGAGCGACGAACGGATGTTCCAGGTTGTATGCCGGATAGGTGTAGACCAATCCCTCAACCGCGGGTTCCTGCAAAAGCGCAGGTCTCTCAATTGGCCGAGTACTTGCCAGCTTTGCATCTATTCCAAGGTCACGGGCTTGGCGAACTATCATACCCGCTTCCCATGTGCTGAAGAGGACCAGAACATCTGGTTCCGCAGCTTTGATTTCCGCCAGCTGTGCACCAAAGTCGGTCTCATCAAGATTATAGCTCTCTGCGGCGACTATTTTGCTGCCAAATATAGTTCCCAACTGATCTTTCCAGCCCCGCCCATAATCGTTATTCATGTACATAATGGCGATGCGGTTGAACTGCAGGAGGTATTCGGAGAGCACTTCCGCTTCGTCAGCAAGGCCAACAGTGAAACAGACAGCTCTATCTTCTTCCAGAGTGCGTGCAAATACTGCGCTTGCTATGCATGCCTGTACCATGCTCTCATTGACTGCGAGAGGGTAGACTGCATTGCTCGTCCAGCTCTGGCAGGTTATTATAATCTCCGCGTCATCGGTTGTGATGAGCTTCTGGAATGCGTTGATGCCCTTTGCCTTATCACCACTACCGTCTTCATATATTACCCTGATACAACCACCAGCATCTTCTAACGCTAGCTCAATAGCCCTCTGCTCCTCAACGCCAATGTCCGCTTCTGTGCCTGCAAAAGGGAGAATCGCGCCTATAGTTAGGTTATCCTGCGGCTCAGGCAGGGAAAGGGGATAGAAGACTGCACCTGCTGCTGCCACCACCACGGCAATAAAAATGAGTAGAATCACGATCTGAGCCTTGGTTATTGCACTTTTGGACATGTTTAGGACGTAAACTACTTTTAAAAAGGGGTATAAAAACCTTTTGATTTTTTCTTTATTCCCCGGCTATTTGAACTCCGGTGGCGTTACTATTGCCTGCTGTTTTACTTACATCTTACATTACACCAATTCCTCGTCTTCGCGACGCCACATCGGGTCAACGATGCAGAGGATTTTCAAATCGGAATCGCCCGTATTCTGGATATTCTGCTTTGACTTAGGGGGGATATAAACGACCTGCCCGGAACGGACTGCCGCAGTTTCGTCGTCAATATACATCAGGCCTTCACCCTCCAGGAGGTAATATATCTCTGCAGAGGTCTTCAGCCGATGAGGCCGAGTCGTCTCCCCCGGCTTTACGATTGCGTGTGCGATACTGAGCCGAATTGCCAGTTCTTCGGGTTCGTTGGCCGGATGCAGCAGTTCGCAGAGGACGGTATTGTCTAACGTGGTAAAATACTCACAATCGCGAATGTCTTTTATAAGCATGCTCCACACCACTACTTATTTTTTACGTTCTCCGTGTTTATCTCTTTAACACGCACAACAAACACATCGTTCACTATCATCAATCAAACCAAAAGCGGCGCTATGAACGGGATATGCGGCTGGAGGAATAGGATACTTCGAATAGACCTTCCGTCGGCTGAGGTAGATAGCTTCGCTTCTGGCGAGTATTTATTAAAGGAGTATATCGGCGGCCGGGGGCTCGGAACGAGAATAGTTTACGATGCAGGGTGTGTTGACGCGCTATCACCGGGTAATCTGCTTGTATTTGCTGCAGGACCGTTAACCGGCACGACGACGCCAGCATCTGGCAGAGTCTCTCTTTCAACGAAATCACCGTTAACCGGCACGATATTCGATTCCAACTGTGGCGGCTCATTTGGCCCCGAACTGAAGAAGGCGGGCTATGATGCGATCGTTATTACGGGTAAAGCACCGGAGCCAGTTTTTATTGGAATCGAAGACGATCGTGTGGAAATCACATCGGCGGGGGCGCTCTGGGGTAAAAATGCCAAGGAGACCACGAGGCTGCTCGAAGATAAGGGTAGCGTCGCCTGTATCGGCCGTGCAGGAGAGAAACAGGTGCTTTTGGCTTCAATTATGTCTGATAGGGTTCATACGTTTGGCCGCGGCGGCGTAGGCGCGGTAATGGGCTCGAAGAACCTGAAGGCGGTTGTCGTGAAGGGCACGGGCAGCGTTGAGATCGCGGATAAGGATGAATTTGTGAAGCAGAAGCAGTCGATTAATCGTCTCTTAATTGCGAGTCCGACGATAAACAAAGGTCTGGCGGTCTTCGGTACGCCATTTTTAATGAAGATCTCGAACTGGATGAAGATCCTGCCGGTAGCGAATTTCGAGAAGGCAGAACCTGATGTCGATATGAATCCGTTCTTTGCTAAAAGCATCGTGGAACGGAAGTCACCACGGAGAAAGGCGTGCTATGCCTGCCCCATTGCGTGTAAACGGGAGGATGAAACGGGAGGGGAACTGCCGGAATACGAGACCATTGGTATGATGAGTGCAAACATTAACAATGACGATTATGAGGCTATTGTTGCGGCAAACCGGCTCTGCAACGATTACGGCCTGGATACCATTTCGGTTGGTGCGGTGTTGGGCTGTTACGCCGAGGTACAGAACAAGGGCATTTCCGGGAATGAGCTGGTAACGCTCACGAGACTGATCGGTGAACAGGAGGGTGTAGGAGAACAGCTTGGTAGGGGCGCTAGGCGTTTCGCAACCGGCGAAAGACACCCTGAAGCGGCAATGGAAATCAAAGGACTTGAATTGCCGGCATACGACCCGCGTGGTGTTAAGGGATTGGGGTTCAGTTATGCCACGTCCAATCGCGGGGGGTGCCATACACGTGCATATCTCGTTGCTCCTGAGATACTGCGGAAGCCCAAGGCGATCGACCCGTACACGCTTGCTGGCAAGGCCGGGCACACAAAGATATTCCAGGACCGATTCGCCGCGGTTGATTCGCTCGTAGTCTGTAAATTCGCGTTCTTCGGCGTCGGTGAGGAGGAGTACGCAAACATTCTGAGTGCGGTAACCGGCGTCCCCTATACATCAGAGGATCTTATGCGGGTTGGCGAACGGATTTGGAATTTGGAACGACTGTATAATTTACGGGAAGGATTTACTGAAGAGGATGATATGCTGCCCGAGCGATTCTTTGAAGAAGAGGTGAATGGGCGGGTAATAGATCGCGAGGAGTTTTTGAAGACGCGTGACGAGTACTATCGAATGCGTGGGTGGGATGATGAAACCGGGGTGCCGACAAAAAGGACGTTGAAACGGTTGGGGATATAGAAAACCTTAATGATAATTGAGTATCCTAGAATCTAATTGATTAAGAAGTTGAATCGTCGTTAGTTATTACACTCTTTATTTAAGGCTCTGTTAAGTTGAGCGTTGGTAAAATGGGGTTGTTAAAAAAGGGTTGGTGCCTGTTTGTCCTCCCAAATTTACGCTTTACCGTTTTCGCTCTATCTTCGCTCCTCTTCGCTCCTTTTACGATTTCTCCTGCGTTATTAAAAAGCTTTGGGAGGTGATATGAAAATGGAAGAAACTACAATAAAAACCAAAACGGAAAATACCGAAAATAACTTTAATGATGGGAACGAAGTTTTGATTGATGTAATGGATAACAAACAATGGGGCAAATCACAAACAGTTGAATTCACAGTAAAATTTAATGGAGACGCTGTGGAACTTAATGAAATGGACGCAGATGAGCTTGCAACTTCTTTATTAGGAATATCTATGGTGCTGGAAGAGGCAAATACAATACTTAATGGTCGGTATTCAAAAATGTTTGTAAAAGTTCGCAGTTCACACAAACCACCTGCTTCTTTCATTATAGATATTGCATCATTCTTTACGTCAGAGAGCATAAATGCATTTGTAAATATTCCTAATATTATAGGGTTTACTAGTCTTCTAGGTGGTGCACTTATATGGTTATTTAAACGTACAAAAGGAGAACCAGTTCTTACAAAGAAAGAAGTTGAAGGAAATAATTATGAAATAACTGTAAATAATTCAGATAATCCTATAATAATAAACGGTGATGTGCTTACATTATATGAGAGTGCATCTGTACGGAAAGGGTTGGTAGACATGGTATACCCTCTTAAAAATGAGGGAATATCGGACATCACTTTTTTAGAGAATGAAAAAGAACGTGAAAAGATTTTAAGAGATGAACAGGAATATTTTTCTTTGCTTGATACTGAATCAGTTGATATAAAAGAAGATATTGATTACTTTTTGATAACACAATCGAATTTTGAAGGGAAACAAACAGGATGGCGTGTGAGTTTTGGTTATTCAACAGTATCAGCAAAGAAAACTTATGATTTCCCTGTGAGAATCTTAGATAATGATTTTTTACAGGAAGTTAAGGAAGGAAAGAGAATCATCAGTAATGATGGTACAATAATAAAAGCAAGATACCGAAAGGAAATTCAAAAACTTGAGAGACTGCGAGTTAATTGGGAGATTTTGGAAGTCTTAGAGATCGAGCATACAGGTAATAAACACACGTTAAAAAGGTTTTTCCCTACAATTTAATCAAATCGCGCTCGTTCTTTAGAGTGAAGATAAGAGGGAAGAAAAAAATTTATTCCCTCCCATGAGCCATCGCCTGTGTAAGCAGCCCTAACCACCTGTTCCCATCTAAGCCTAACTCCAAGCCTGCCATCTGTGCCGGTGTCTTGCCTTCTAACGCCATATGCGGCCTTATGAAGTTGTAGTAGATACGCTGACCGTCTATTATCGGCGTTTCTTCTATCTCCAAGCCCCTGAGCACTTTCGTCCGCTCTCGTATCGTGCCGTTCAACCGCTCTATCAGGTTGTTGCACTCTGCACCACTCTGTAAGCCAACGTTTCTTATGTGCTTCGTCTTCCGTACCGTGTCAAACTCCTTCTTTATCGCCTTCGGATATTGATGCAAGCCGTCCGTTACTATCTCCTTCGGTCTCCTGTCCTTCGCCGTCCTCTTCGCTGTCTGGAATACCCGCCGCGCATCCTCCAACCGCCGCGTCTTTGAGATTATATTGGCAAGCTGGAACCGCGTATCCTTATCCATCACGTTCCACAGCCATTCCATATTGCCGCCGATATTCACTGCCATCTCGTCCGTATGCCACACGTCCGATACTTCTGGCTCTAACGAGCTTACGTAATCGTTCAAAATGCCTATATATCGCTCGATCCAATTATAAACGGTTACATGGCTTACCTTCAACTCGTAGAATTGCTTTACGTGATCCGTAATCTTTCGCAGGCTAACGCCTTTGAAATAGAGATCAAGCGTTAATGATATGAGCTTCGGACTGAATTTCAGCCGCTGGAACTCGCCGTTATTAACAAACTTACGCTCACAGCGCTTGCAGAAGTAATTCTGCTTTCCGTTCTTCTTCCCGTACCGTATAACATCGGGAGAGCCGCAGAATTTACACACTGGCTTATCCTCTTTATCCGCTTCTGCTACTATCGCTTTAACTACTTCATCCTTAGCCAGCTTCTTCTTCAATGAAAGCCAGAACTTCACCGCGTAGATATGTTTGCATGTAACGTTTCTTGTCCTGTGATCGGGGCATGAGCAGCTCCATCCATCTTCATTCATCAGAATAGTATAAACCTCATCGTTTGAGCTTTGCGAAGGCACTTCAAACACATTCTCCTCTATCTGTTTCGGCTCACTACCGTTAGCGAGCATATCGCAACCCCTTAATGCCCTTCTATCTTCTTCCGCCATCTTTCATCTCACCTTTTTTATATCTTATACCACCATAGTTATAGTAGTATATAGTATTTAGGTATTAAAGTCACTTTCGGTTTTATCAAAACCATATACCTTTATATACCCCTAATAGTATAGTGTTATAAAGTTATGGTGGTTATAGATGGGTGGAGATAAAGCGGAAGAAAAAACTGAACGTAAAGCAACTTCTATAAAGATCGACCCGAAACTATGGAAAGCCGCGAAAATCGAGGCGATAGAACGCGGGATTGAGCTTTCTGAGTTAGTAGAGAAAGCGTTGAGGAAAGAATTGGGGGAGGATATGTGAGTTATAAACAGTACCTCTGGAAGTAACTTACCGAAAATTAAAACCGCGAAAATTATGCTTCGCGTGTGGTGTTTTATATATTGGAGATCTATAGTATATTTGCGAACTATAAAACACGTTGATCGTTACCCAGATGGGTAACAAAAAAACAAAAACCGCAAATACTTTTATCACCTACCCGATGGTTATATATACTCCCTCACCTATTGGTAAAAAATTAAGGAGCTCACAAGAAAAAGATATGGCTAAGATAGTGGATGCTTTTTGTATTTATAAAGAAAGATATTTTTTCGGTGAGAGCTATGCTAACGCCAGCTATTTACGTAACTGGGGTGGAGAAGTCATATGATCGGGGGGGGCAACTATATTTATCGGAAGGTCTGATGAGTCCAAGGCGAGCGCTAAAGGGAGGAAGGTAGCATGAACTATGTTGTACTATTAGTTTCAGCGATATTTTTGGTGGTAAGTATTTTAATTGTCAAAAGGAGTGGATCTGGCCTGGAGCCAATATTCCATGAAGATTTCCCAGAAAAGTTGAAACCTTATTTTAGGATGAATAAGTGCCAATATCGGGCGGTTGCATATCCAAGACATCAAGTTTTATCTGAGCTCCAAAATATTGGAAAGATGAACGAAGAGAATATTTCAAACATACGAATTGATTTAATATCCTATAACTTTCAGTACGAAGGATACGAGCCCAGAAATATTTGGTATCAAGCCCTTGTTCAAATACTCAAAAGTAGCGGGACGGTGAATCTCATCGGAGGAAAACCAGGCCCAGAAAGGCTCGTACACCTTCAGAAATTAGAAAAATTAGGGGCTAAAATTCGCTTCTTAGATGAACCGATAACAAATCATATCTTCACGGTCTGGCAAAAAGAAGATCCCATTTTTATATGGTTTGAAAAATATCATAAAGAAGATAAAGCATATAGTGTAGCATTTACGACACATCCTGGTCCTGAAGATGGACTGTTAGTACAGAACGATTTTAATGAAATATGGGCTCGTGGAGTTGCCGCTTAAAGAGCACAGATAGCAATGGACGAATCAAGCATTATCAATATGCTCAACACCACGACGTCAGATCCATATATGCTGATATATCCTATAATAAATCCAGGTTTTCAAGATTTAATTAATTTCTTCCTTCTCCTCTTAGGATTTACTACAGTCGTCTTAGCTTACAATACTGCGCTTTACCCGAAATTGATAGAATGGCTTAAAGAAAAAAATGATATAGTTCCAGTAAATGGGGCGTATATTGTTATTTCTAATATTGCACTGATAATTTGTTTGGTCGGGTCCTGTCTAGCTATTACACTCCTAGTTCTTGACTTCAATTTTTTCCACCTATTAGAGTGTTGTTCTGTAGCTAAGATTTTGTGGGGAATAGTACTTGTTAGTGTAGTTTTAACGACCTATGACGTTATAATCTCTACTTCTTACATGTTGCGACGATAAAATAGCCAATCATGGAGGCCCCGTCTCCATCAGCATCCGCTGAAAATTAACAATAAGCCTCTTCGCCGTTATCAACGGCTTATCCATGATCTGTCCAGAAACGAGGCTCAAAATCATATTCACAATCACCCAGAGGATATACACAGGCTTTGCGTTTTTAATATCACTTTGACCAAATAAAAGTGCAGATGCGAATAAACGTACAAAAACCCCCTACCAACCCCAATTTAACAACCCTCTTTTAACAACCCTTGATTGAACAGAGCCCCGTAAACTATCTCGTCATACCACACCTGGATTTCCTCGCCAAAATTCCCGCGTTCAACGTTACCCCCGCACGAGTAGAATTTGACACTGAAGTAGCAGCATTAGCGCTTGATCACGAGGAGATCGTGCCGGATAAGGATAATATCCTCGCGGCGTTTATCTACACGAGTATGATCCAATCTGGCTGGTCCCCCGTCGTCACCTCCCTCGGCTTAGACCATCACTATTACACCTTCAAGCATCGCGATGATGGAAGAGATATAGAGATAGATGCGCAACGTCAAGGACCGCATCTCAGCGTTTCCTTTAAACTCACGGATAACGATTCACCTATTCAAAAGTCACTCAATATGGACTCCTACGTAAATGACAGCCTTGAGATAATTAACAAGGATTCATTGCGACATCTGCTTCGATCTTCTACATCTGCCGAATAATGATACCATGAACCGATTTGGACTGGAAGATCTGGAAAAAATCACCATTCTGTCGATAATCGGCGTTTTTGCGGTGCTTATAGTGCTCTCCCTCGCGGAGTTCTCGCCTTTTACCCTCGCTAACGATGATCTCAATAACGCACGGGGGATACTCGAAGGCGTAGGCGTTGAAGGTCTCTCAGCCATATTTGCTATCGTCATCTCGCTCACCTTAATGGCTGTCCAGTTTGCATCCCAGCAATATACGCATCGTATCATGGATCTCCATATCAAGAGCTTGACCTTCTGGTCTGTGGTTCTCATTTACCTCGGAAGCTTGCTTTATAACGTGTTTATGCTTGGCCGACTGGAAGCGCCCGTGGATATCAAATACGTGGAAATATCAATGCTTCTTACCGCTCTGTGTTTTGTCATGCTCATCCCTTATTTCTTCATCACCATGCTCCGGCTCAGACCAGAGACGGTGATAAACAATCTGTTGACCAAATTAGACGCAAATTACCTCAATACGATAAAAGGATATCTCGGAGAGGGAGAGACACGAATACCGGGCGACGTGGACAAGATGCTGCCGATTACGGAGATAATAGAAAAATCAATCGGCAGTGGAGATCGGGGCACTGCACGATTCGGCATCGGCGAGATCTACAAGCGGTATACGTCAGATTTGACGAAGGATAATGAAGCTTACGTGTCACCGTACTTCCTGGGGCATATACTCGGCATCGGTCGAGAAGCGATCATCGAAACGGATGACGATTCAATGGTACAAGTGCTGGATATCTTCGGCAAAGTGGGCACGCACACGATATCCCAGAAGATGGACTACACCACGAAGATGGTGCTGGAGGACATCGATATCATCGGCTTCAAGGTTCTGAAGGATTACGACGTGGCGACGCAACAGATGATCAATTCGTTACAGGCCATGCTCAGGGAATACATGAACGTTGCGGACGGCAACGAGGAGGAGATACTCACGCAGATCTTCGTTCTGTATCACGACACTTCTGACGATCTGTACACCTTAAAGAAGTATCGCATGGTGAAATACCTGATAAAATCGTTCTCCGAACTCTTCACCGTGATGGAAGAGAAAAGACACGGTGAGGCAATAGAACGAACCGGCGGGCTGTTAGAGAGTATCGGCGTTTACGGCGTGAATCTCGATATTCGAGATGCGATACACCAATCGGTTCATTTGCTACACCGAATGGGCCTCTCTGCTGCCAAGAACAATCTGGTGTGGGAGACTGCGAAAGGGAAGACGAACGTTGCAGAGCGTATTATTGACCACTTATTGAAGATAGAAGGAGAAACGCTGAAATACAAGTCGAAATCGAAGGAGTTCGACATCATCATCAACGAGATCGAGTATGCGCGGAACGACATCGAGAAATATCTGAAGAAGGACGTTGACTTCTCCGATTTGTGGGAGTGACACTCATATCATTCTTGTCTCTTGAATTTAATCACCAACTCATTGCCCTCGAATGCGTTCCCTGCATACGTCATCTTCCCCTTTGTTGCTACTGTCAGAAGCCCCTCCAATTCGCCAAAGAGGAACCCGAGGAAATCCTCATTCTGAGCTAAGCCGGAGATCTCCGCAACCTCCGCTGCTCGTACTTCATCAGCGCTCTCGTTCAGGTCTAATTGGAGATGCTTTAGGGATTGGTAGTAGTGCGAAATAGCATCCAGGAGTTCGTCCTCGCTCTTGTTGTAATAGCGGCCCAAAAACTGCGCCAGTGTCTTGCCGTATGCCACGCCGACTTCATAGCTCGAGTCTCTGAACACTTTGGGATTCGTAATGATGCTGTTGAGGATGATCAGCTGATAGTACCGTAAATCAGCGTCATTGCCGAGACTGCGCAGACTTTTTCCGCCCAGGGCATTTTCCACCATCTTTTGTAACGGGAATTCGATTTTCTCGGGATTGAGGTAGCGTTCGAGCTCGTCTCCACCACGCCCGAGCCCGATCACGAACTCGCATTTATCGCCGCCAGTAGCGCAGCACGCCGTCTCATAGCCATCCAGCTCCTTGCCCAGCAGCGCGGAGATGATGCCGGTAAGCGTGCCGGCATGATAGTAGCAAAAGGGATGGTTAGCCTCGATTCCGAAGCACTCCACGCATTCATCCAGCGTTAATAGGATTTCTATCTTTTCAGGATCGGTAGAAGCATTCTCCACGCTTAAAAGCCCTTCCTTGGTCGTTCTCATTATCTCCCTAAAGATTCGATTGGTAACCTTGCTCAGCACGTCGAACGCACGCTCGTCCGTCCAGAACTCGAACTTCCAGAAGAAGTCCGGCGGCATATCCAGCTTTCGCATTACCGTATACGCGTTCCTTCGCGCGGCGAGATAGGACGAGGTATAGATAGAGACAGGGAAGCGAGGATTGGCATATATGGGCAACAGCATCCGCAATTGCGGCACGAATAAGTTCAATTCATCGCCAAATGCTGGCCGCGCCGGCGGTACGTCCTTCTTCTTCAATTTGTCCAGGAAGACCGCCCACACGCCGTCGATCAGTTTCTCCATTCCCACTTCCCGTTCGGCACTCATGTTTCCGCGGAGCCTCCTGAAAGCGCCTGTTCTATCATATCAAAGCCCCATTCGTCGTATTTCTTGTGCACGTAGAGGCCAACGGCTATGAGGAGATAACTGAACAGATACAGGGAATCAAGGACCGAGCCGGTGTGGAATACGTTCGGAGCCGCATAGAGCGGAATGCCCGAAACGATGACGTAGAGGTACACGGCGACCGTACTCAGGATGATTCCGCTTATAATCGTCGTGAAGGTGATGCTCTCCCGCCCTTCCAATCGCATCTGCTGCGCGTATAACAGCACCACGGGCATCAGCATGATTACGATCACGACGTCCAAGAAATAAATGAGCGTTAATGGGATTTTATACGCCGGAGGGTAATAGTGGTATAGCGGAGGTACGTGATACGCAAGGATTATGATACCGATTAAAAACGCCGCACCTATGAGTACCCAGCCTTCTCTGGTTATCTCCCGCACTTCCGTCACTTTCAGGACATAGAAAGAGCAAAGAACGAGCATCGCGTAGGTGATCCACTGCAGGAGCACAACGAGCTGAGGGTGTGCGCTGTAGAAACCCCATAAGAAATCGAAATGCGGGAATATCATGAGAAAGAGGAACAGCGAAAGGAATATAAAGGCATTCCGCAGCCAGTTCTTGTAAATTGCGGCGACGCGCATCGAAAGCACCGCACCCAGGATAAGAACTAAAGGGTACATAATCCGGGTATAGCTGCCGGCGATCGTGTCCGGCAGGAGGAGACAGATACCAGAAGGTATAAGCATGAGCAAAATCATCGCTTTTAAAAACACTCGAGGGTTCATGACCACATATAAAGAGGATGTACTATAAATACTCGCGCTAAATTTCACGCTCTATTAGCATTAAAATGCCCATCCGCTTAGCCATCGTAAGCTCTCTTTGTATTCGTACGCTACCGGGTAACCGGATATCACGGGATAGAAGAGGAAGAAAAGAACGGCTACTACGACAAGGAAGGCAATGACAAGGCACTTAACGATAAGGCCCGTTCTCTGGGATGACCAATCCTTTTCGAACGGAAGATGTAACCAATAGGTGACTGCAAAGATCATGAATGGCACGTTCGCCACGAAATGGTAGATGAACAGGATTCGAGCTATGAGCGCGTAAGAAAGCCATTGTAATAGGAATGGAACGAGAATGAAGAGGAGCACAAAGTTACGCTCGTTCTCCACTTTCTTTATTGTCTTTGCTACAAACAAGGCTCCAATTAGGATCAAGGCAGGAATACCGCCCCACCAGAGCGCAGGATTGCCCATTAAGACGATTGTCGAGACCGTTCCGCCTGACAACGTGTTGGAATACATCCAGAGCGGTTTGAGCATCAGGGGCCAGGACCACCAGGGTGACGAGTACGGATGCGTTGCTTCAATACCCGCATGGTAGCCAAACATTCTCAGTTGCAGATCAAAGACGGTTAGTGAGTCAATGGGAGAGGGATTTATCGTGCCACTCGATAAATATTCCGCCAGGTATCCGATATAGAGCGGTAGCCGATGAATATCTATGAGCCCATGCCCCTCACCCGAGAGCATATACGGGATATACGTTGCGATATAAATCGCCGCGGAAACGAGCAGTCCTGCTAAAATGGTTTTGGAATCGCTTAAGAGTGGTCTTTTCGTTTGGATATTACTGACCGCAACGAGGATCAAAACGGCGATTAACCCGAATAGCGCGGTCCATTTCACCGAAAAGCCGAGTCCGAAGCAGACGATACTGAGGAACAGCGAGGTGGCTGCTTTATTTTTTGCGCCTTCTTCCTCCTTTATGTCTTCCTCGCGTTTAGAGAAGAACTCGAAGGCGAAGTAAAACATTAATAGAGAGAAGAGGAGGAGGTAGATCTCGCCGGTCGCCAAGCGCGCCAAGGAGAAATGCATAAAATCGAAAGTGAGAAGGAACGCGGCGATGAAGCCTGCGAGCGAGCTTTTAAACATGCGTTTGCCAAAGAGGAACATTAGGGGGATCATCGCTGCGGCGGCGAAAACGCCCAAAATCCGCCAGCTGAAGGGGTTCATGCCGAACAGTGCGATACCCAACCCTATGATAAGCTTCCCGAGTGGTGGGTGCGTCCATTCGTAGGGCTCCTCGAGGTTTAAATGCTCCTGTGCCGTACGCACAAAGTACATCTCATCGAAGTACGCGCCGTATTTCTGCGTGATCGGAAGCGTTATGAGGTCCTGCTCATCTACCAACCTCTGCGCGCCTTCGCCGCCCGTTACGTCTACCGGCGCTATCTTCTCGTTCGCTGCGGATAGTATCACAATCTCGCCGATTTCACCCTCGGAGCTCGCGTCAAAAACGAAAATAAGCGAGCTCGTACTTTTGTTCCCTATGGCGAGCCGTTCCCAGGAGCAGAAATGTATGTGCGTTGCTGGATCTTTATCAAACGCTGCCAAGGGTCGTCGTCGGTCATCGGATGATGTGGCGCCATAGAGCTCGAATTTCGTTCGCTTCGCGTCACTCAAGAAGACGTAAATCTCGTTTACTTGCTGAACGCTACCCAGATCAATCACTACGAGGACTTCTTGCGCTCCAGAACCTTCTGCTGGTACTGCTGTTGATGTTGAGGGCTGCCACGAGGAGGAAGGCATCGCGAAAGAGCCCATATTAACGGACGCAAAGGCCAGGAAAAGAATGGTAAGTGCTGCCAGTGCTGCGAGTTCCCACGGCTTTATTCCCTTCATCCTCCGACATCAAAAAGTCACTTTTTTATGTATATGAAACTATAGGGCTACTTATAGCCGAGCACACGCTGAAGCAGTAAGAAAAAGGATGAAAATAGCTTTTTACCATCGCACGGTAAGTGGAGGGATAAAGACACACGTAGAAGCACTCGCGCACGAATTCGAGGAGCTGGGGCATGACGTGAAGCGAATAGACCAGTTTTCGCTCGGCTCGCACATGCTGGGCAATTCCGCGGGTGGCATTTCCTATGGGTTCGACTTCGCGCTCAAGAAGATAAAGAAGGAAGTTGCGGATTGCGATGTACTCCATATACACCACTCAGCGACGTTCTCTGAATATTTCCTGCCGTTCTCGACCATTTGCGCGGAGGTGAACGTTGTCAATACGTTCCATATCCAGGCGGGAGACGGGTTAGGTGGCGAGTTTGCGAAGACGCTGATAACGATGCTCGCGATGCTTTATACCGGTCGGTCGAAGAAGTTCATCTCGGTAAGTGCGGAGATTGCGGAGTATATTCGCCAGCATTGCTATGGTTATGGCAGTGGTGAGAATAGCTACGGAACGGACCTGGTGGTCATACCGAACGGCGTGGATACCACCCGATTTTACCCTGCGGACAAGGCTGAACGAGGACGTAAAGGCCGTGAAGTGTGTATAGGCTATCTCGGGCGATTATCGCCGGAGAAGAACGTTATAAACATGATAAAGGCGGTGAAGGCCCTGGACGTCGATACTATCAGGTTGAAGATCGCAGGTGCCGGGCCACTGTATTCAAAAGTGAAACGGCTGGAGGGCGATCGAATAGAAGTCTTGGGGTACGTAAAGGACGCTCCTTCGTTCTATCGCAGCGTCGACGCGTTCTTACTGCCTTCGAAGCTGGAGGCGCAGCCGATTGCACTGCTCGAAGCGATGGCGTCCGGGCTGCCGGTCATTGCTACGGACGTCGGCGATAACAAGCATTTTGTGCGTGGGAACGGGATACTCTGCGGCACCACGGTGAACGAATTGGGGGGGGCGATAAAGGAGCTGCTCCGAAGAGACATGACGAAGATGGGTGTGGAGTCAAGGAAAATGGTCGAACGCGACTATACGTGGGATAAGATAGCAGCACGGACGCTCGAGGTGTATAAAGCCGCGCTATAGCGTAAAATTACTTTAAAGGTGCTCGTTCGCTGTTGAACGATTTGTAATCGTTTCCGCCATTCAAACAACTTCTTAAATGTTGTGTGCGCCCAGGGGGGAGATTATACACAAGGATTATTAGAGGATTTTGAAAAACCCTCACTGATAGTATCTATCAATTTTATATACACTACCGCATATAGTCATATTAATAAAAAATTCTGTTGATTTCTGCTTAAAAGAGGCGTACAAGCGAGTGGGTGGAACGGCTTGGTAATCGGCTGGCAGAGATTGAATCGCTGATGGATTGGGAAGCGTTTCGCCCGATTGTGGGTGATATGTACGATAACAAGAGCGAACAAGGCGGGAGGCCAAATATTGATGAGGTGGTAATGATCAAGCTGCTCGTGCTCCAGCAGTGGTACGGGCTCTCCGATCCGGAACTCGAGCGGCAGGCTGCGGATCGGCTC
>DATKXZ010000107.1:0-7120 GCA_035528755.1 Desulfobacteria bacterium
GCGGTCTTTAGGCCTCTGGATCGGTCGCTCAGTGCCGTCGATGAATAAGTCCTTAACGTCAGGAAATAGCTCTAATAACTCTTCTACGGTGCTTATTTTCCGTTCTGGCAAGACCATCTTCTTCTCAAGCACGTTCTCCGCCATCAAAGTCAATTTCTGGACATTGCGGCATGCATTGGACCTATCCAGATCAAATAGCAGCCCTAAGACGTCAAAAGTAGGATAGCACTTATAATAAAAGAGAATGAAAAACAATTTCCCCGTAGGTGTTCTCAAAGAGCCTATTCTTCCACCACCAGGTCTCCTTTCTCTAACACCCCGCTCAAAGCCTCGCTCCTATCTATTCCGCCTCTCCTTTTGAAGTTCACGGTAGAAACTCGCCATCAGAGGCTTAAATTCCGGTGCGGATAGCCCTGTCGTGGCTCTTATCACCCTATCGCTCCTTAAAGCCCTGTTAACGCTTATCATAGCTGATAACACAGAGCATATCCTATTTAAAAGCCCCTTAGTGACGATTGCCTTTAATTAGCAACAAGTCTAATGTGAACCTTGCCCCATGCTGCTACGCTTACTCATATCTTCCGCAGTGAAGTATATGTCCGGATATAAACGTAAGAGGGTGGCGAATCCAAAAGCAGGGTAGAGAACACATACCGACCGGCCATTACGAAATTTGGAGCGGCTATGGAAGAAGCGGTGAGAATAAAGGTATCCCAGCTTTTTGCATCTAAGCTATTTAAATACTAACCGCCTACTAGGATATGGAGGTATATAACATGGAGAAAACAAGGAACTTTGACAGCAGAAGACAGGGTTTTGATCGTGGGCCCCGAGAGATGCATACGGTTACGTGTGCGGACTGTGGGGACGAATGTCAAGTACCATTTAAACCAGATGGCACCAAGCCTGTTTACTGTCAGGAATGTTACCAGAAACATCGACCAAAGCGATATTAGAGTCGATATGCGTAGGTAAGTAGGTAGGTAAAGTTGGAACTATTTTTCCTCTTGCCAAAACATCTTTAAGAATCGAAAAAAACTGTGGCAATTGACTAAAAAAATGGAAACGGGGTGATTTTTATTTTTCCCCTTCTTTCTATCTATCTATTCAACTCTTTATTACTCCACAGCCTGCAGGATGTCTTCTGCTTTCACCGTTTTTCTTCCAGCATGCTTAGAGAGGCTCACGGCTTTTTTGGTATCTGACCGCTGGAACATCGTCAAAGTTGATGAGCGAGTGTGTTCTGCTTTAGTTTAACACTACGTGAACCTGCCCTCTGTCGATGAGGATAAGAAAGAGATGAAGAAATGGGTGGAAGAAGCTCAATCGCGTTTTATCTGTGCGAGCTCGACCAAGCGTTTGTAACTAAAGGAGAGAATGCCCTGTTTCTCAGCATGCAGTTCGCCATACCGAATCCAGCGCTTCACGCTCTCGGGATGCACACCCAGTATTCGGGCGGTTTCCAGGACGGTTACCTCTGGTTCCATGGTGCTTCTCTAATTGTAAATAAGCAACAACAGTTAAGTTGTTTGTGCGGAACAGTGATCTGAGAAAGAAGTAAGAGGCTATTTGAACGCGCCCTAAACACTGAGGTAATTGATGCCTCCCGGATAACGCCATTAAACTCGTGTGACTCCCGCGGGAAACGCACGTAACAAAGTTACTTTACTCTAAAAATACAAATATACAATACCTCTGAGAGTGAGAGGCAATGGGAGAAATCGATGCGATCTATGAGGGCGGGGTGTTGAGACTCGTCAAACCTGCCAGGATAGACTCTGATGTGGTAACGGTGAGGATATTGAACCGGGACGAGATGCTGACAAAGAGGATACGAAGGATATCTTGGAAGCGCAAGAGGAACGAGCGAAGGGTCATTACCACAAACTGGAAGAAGTGGTTGAATGAGTTACGAAGTTATTCTCTCTCCGAAGAGCTACAAGCAGCTAAAAGCTTTTGACGAGGCGCTGAAAGAGAGATTGAGGACGGCAGCTCTTGAAATTAGGCATCAAAAATCAAACAGTTTACAAATTCACTTTTATGCTATCTCCGGTAACTTCAACCTCGTAGGTTTGTAAATCGTGGGTTTTTATAGCGTTCATGATCTTCCCTGTTTTTGTCTTGGTTATTAGTGCGCCCGATGCCCCGCCCAGATGGCCATCTTGCACCTTCTTACCAGTGGCCACATCGAATCGGGCATGATGCACGGCACATTTGACAACATAACCGTCAAGCACGCCCATCGCAAGTGACGCATTCATATGGCCGCAGCGGTCATCCATCGCGTAGATCGTACCGCCAACGTTCGCCAAGAGGATCTCCTTGCTGTCAATCTCAATGTGCTTCAAACTCCCTTCCGGGACATCCGACAACTTAGCAACTTCTATGAGTGCCATTTCATCTCACCCTAGCACCTATAATGGATGAGTAGTTATAAAACTTTGGTTGCGTTTGGCTAACCTATGATTAATGCAGGAAAAATTTTGGTGATTAGTTTAAAAAATCATCTGGTTCTTTCCCGATTGGAAACTCAGTGCTTAGTCAGCACGTAAGAACCGTGTATAAACCGCATCAATCATCTCTTTTGATCAATAAAAAGAGTTCGCGTACGCTCGGATGTTTTAGCTTCACTTCATGATACAAGCCGGGCACAAACGGGAAATTTATATATCTTTTGCTAATCAATGATATAAATAACATAGATCAGTGTCCGCAAGATCGAATGACCCAAAATGAAAGCGTTGGCTGTAACTTTACCTTCTTTATACTCCAGAACCCTAAAGAGTTCTTTTTCAACCAATTTTGGCCGGCCCTCATGGACCTCGATCCGGTTGCGATTGCACTGCTGGGTATACTGGTAATCCTACTGGCTGTTCTGCTGTTTGTGGTTGTAAAACTCTTCGCCTGGATTCTTTCGCTTTTAAAGCGGTTTATATTGTTCCTCATCGTCGTTATATCGCTTGGAGGGTTTTTACTCAGGTTCGAGGAAGACTTGCTTGCTGAGCCGCCCAACTACTCCTTGATTGCGGTCGGCGTGTTTGGCGCGATCTTTGCAGTGATTGCCCTGGTAATTTCCATTCTTTCGCTCAAGAAGTACTGGACTGAAACACGGGCGCTCAAGGCAGGGGATGTTATTAAAGAGGGTGTAAAGGAAGCAGAGGAGGAGGATAAGGATGAGGAGGAGGAGCAGAAAGCGGAGCTTGAGCAGGAAGCAATGGTTGACGCCTCACTAGAAATCACGCCAACACAGGTTCAGCAGCCGCAGCTGTTTACCAAGCAGGCACTGGACCCCAGAAACATTCGCAAAAGCCTCCAGGACCGGTCATTGCTGGCGGTTCTGAGCTATATCATCGTTGCGGAGTTCGGCGTATTCAGCTCGGTTACCATTGCTGCCCCGAACAGCACGGTCGGCTTCGGGTTTTTTGTCGCGTTCATGGTGGCTGCGTTCATATTCATCAAGACCACCTACTACAGCTATGCGGTCGGGCTCGGGCATTTAGCGGTCGGTGCGATATTTGGCATAGTGCTCTCAATAGGTCTCGGCCACCTATGGGTAGGAACCCCGCTGGAACTGCTTCTCTCGCTCGAATACTTCGCGACCAACAGCTTGGTGGCATTCATTACCGGCTTGGCGGTAAGCCTCTTCATGGGCAGCAAGGGATAGATAGGGATAGATAAACTGCTCACCGATTCGGTCAACAAATGCGCCCTGCGGGGTGCCCCAGTACGCGCGATAATCGCGCTGCTTCACCTCTTCGTGTTCTTTCCTCATCAAGCGAAACGCGTCGAGATCGCGTCGTTTAAGGTAATAGAGAATGCCCTGTTTCTCAGCGTGCAGTTCGCCATAGCGAATCCAGCGCTTCACACTCTCGGGATGGACGCCCAGGATTCGGGCGGCTTCCAACACGGTCACCACGGGTTCCATGGTGCTTCTCTAATCGTAAATAAGCAAAAACAGTTAAGTTGTTTTATCATTTGCTCTTAGCCTAAGTCAAAATTTATTCAAAGGAAACGGGGACATAGTATAAAACATGTGAGAGCTTATCTTTAGAATATACCCCACGTGAATTTCGGCGGTGCGTCAGAAAAATGGCAGAACTTCGAGAGATAGGAGCTAAAGAATTTGTCCGTCGATTGAAGAATCTCATGGAAAAGGATGACGACTGCAAATTTGCATTCTTCATCGGTGCGGGCTGTTCAGTCTCTTCGGGGATACCTGCTGCGGGGGCGCTTGTCAAGCGTTGGTTACCCCGACTGAAGGAGTACAAAACGGGCGATGACGGCAATTACGAGAAATGGGTGACTGATATCTATCCCGATTACGAAGAAGATAAAGCCTCTCTGTACTACGGGAAGGTCATCGAAGACCTGTTTTTCACGAAAGATGAAAGACAGCGAGAAATAGAGAGACTGACAGAGAGGAAAGACCCTGGCTTTGGCTATGCCGTTTTAGCACAACTTACGACCAACGAAATCTGCGGTCGTCATTGCAATGCTATCCTGACGGTCAATTTCGACGATTTAATAGCGGACGCGCAGTATCTCTACAGCCACAAGAAACCGCTCGTTATAGCCCATGAAGCACTTGCCGGGTTTATAAGACCTACGAGAACGCGACCAATAGTTATCAAGTTGCATGGCGATGCACGGCTCGAACCGAAAAACACCGAACAAGAAACGGAAACGTTGGCGGAGACTGTTAAAAAGGCGCTCAAAGATTTGCTCTCTGATACGGGCTTGATTTTCATTGGCTACGGGGGCAATGATAAGAGTTTAGCGGAGATATTTAATGAGTTACCGGCCAAAGCTTTGCCCTGGGGGATTTACTGGGTCAGTGATAAAATCCCTGAGAGTGACATTGGAGCATGGTTAAAAGAACGGAATGCCGTCTGGGTGAAGCATAAGGATTTTGATGAACTCATGCTCCTTCTGCGGAACGAATTTGGGCTGAAACACCCCGACGACAAACGATTTGAACGGTTGCTCGATACCTACTATGAAACGTTCAAAAAACTTAAACAGAAGGTAGAAGCTAAACCTGATACCGCCGAAAGGAGGATACTGGAAAAGGCAGCGGAAAAGGCGGTAAGTGAGTTTAGATCGTGGTGGGCAGTACAACTTGAAGCGGATAAATACGCAGAGACAGATACGGAAAAAGCAGACGAAATTTACCGTGAAGGACTCAAGAAATTCCCTGATGAGTCAAAGTTGATCGGTAACTATGCCATTTTCCTAACAGATATCCGCAAGGATCACGATAAGGCGGAGGAGTACTACAAGAGGGCGCTTGACGCCGATCCCAACCACGCTACCAATCTCGGCAGCTATGCCATTTTCCTAACAGATATCCGCAAGGATCACGATAAGGCGGAGGAGTACTACAAGAGGGCGCTTGACGCCGATCCCACCAATGCTATCCGTCTCGGTAACTATGCTGGCTTGTTACTTGCTCGTGGGAAGCAAGAAGAAGGTTTTTCGCTTTTACAGAAAGCGTTGAGCTTAGCAGATGAACAAACGCCGTTAGCTCTTGAGTGTTTGTTCTACCAGTATGCACACACAAAGGACAAAAAAGTCCGAGATGAAAGCCTTGCTGAGATAAAAGAGTTGGTACAATCAGGCGTCAGATCTCTCGGTTGGAATCTTCAAAATAACGTGAAGAGAGCAGTAGAAGATGGACATCCCGATCCTGAGTTCCTGGATAAGCTATCAAGAGTTATTTCTGAAGAGATCGAGCTGCAAGAATTGGAAGGTTATGATATTTGGAGCAAGATTTCTTAAATTTAAGTCTGTGCTCCCAAACAGAGCGTCTGCAAACGCAAAATTTCTTGCTTTCTGCTCTTTCGCATCGTACTCTCCCACCATACCCGTACAAAAGACAGCATTGAACGCTACAACAGCATAAACCCGTGTGCGAGGTAACGATTCCTCAAGCATAACAAAGAAACACCACCGAAGCTTACCTCTCTCGTTGAGTCCGCACACGAGGCAGCTCTGGAAGAATCATTTTGACGTGAGCACAAAATGCAGGTTTTTAAGCTCCCTTTTCCTTTCCTTTATTTGAGTACTGAAAGGAAGGAGCGCGAGATGACTGAAGACCTTGGCACGACCATCCGGGACGGGTTCGAAACGTGGACGAAGAACCTAAGCATCTGTCTCCCGTTTGTATTTAGCTGGATACTGACATCGATCGTGGTGTTGGTGATCCTCGGCGTCGCGGTACTGGCGACTTTGCCAGCGCTGGTCTCGAACCTCGATGCGTTCGATGAACTGCCGCCGGAGCTTATCTTCCAGCAGCTCCCCTTACTATTCCAGAACGTGGGTATAATCCTCATCGCCGTTGCGATCGCCATTATTGTGAGCATGGTGATCGACGCCTTTTTCTGGGCTGGCGCAATCGGGATGGCGAAAGAGGCGATCAAAACCGGTCACACGGATCTATCGCAGATGATCGAGTACGGCAAACGGAAGTACGTGAGTATCTTCGTCACGAACCTCATCATCGGCTTGCTATCGCTCGTTGGTCTCGTCTTCCTGATCCCTGGCATACTGTCTATTCTTCCCAAACTGAGCAGACTTCCAGCACTATCCGAGAGCGAAGTGTTCACACTTATCGCACTATTCGGCGTGGGTTTTCTCGCGTTCATCCTTTATACCATAATCATTAGTATCCTCTTCGCGCTGCCTCGCTACGTCGTTGTTATCAACGATGTCGGTGCGGTAGACGGTATTAAAACCGGGCTTACCTGCTTCATGCGCAATAAACTCGCCGTCTTTTTGCTCTGGCTTGTTATCGTTGCGGTAAACATACTAGCTACAGCTTTTGGCGCTTTGCCGTACATCGGCGGGATCATAATGCTGGTACTGCTCTTAGTCGTTGTTCTTCCGCTCACCGTTATCTGGTGGAGTAGATTGTACCTGAGCATCGTGGAGACGCCAGGTCTTGAAGCTGGAGCGGGATCAGATACAGAAGCAGAAACAGAAGAACAAAACCCCTTCGGGGAAATTTAGAATGCTTTAGCTCGCACACAGGTAGTTCCAATCGCCCAATTTTGTACCAAATTCACCGTTTTCAGATGGTAGAGGCGGATCTTTCTTGAAGAACATTACGAATTCCATTTGT
>DATKXZ010000108.1:0-9785 GCA_035528755.1 Desulfobacteria bacterium
ACCTGTCTTCTTCGAGCAACAACACCCTTACAGGCAACACCGCCTCGAACAACACTGGTGACGGCATTTGGCTGTATTCATCGAGCACCAACTATCTTACGAACAACACCGCCTCGAACAATAGTTACTACGGCATTTACCTGCAATCGTCGAGCAATAACAACCTCACGGACAACACCGCCTCGAACAACACGAAATACGGCATTTGGCTGTATTCTTCAAGCACCAACACCATCACGAACAACACCGCCTCGAACAATTACTACGGCATTTACCTGTATTCGTCGAGCACCAACTATCTTACGAACAACACCGCCTCGAACAATGACCACTACGGCATTTACCTGTATTCATCGAGCACCAACTATCTTACGAACAACACCGCCTCGAACAATAGTTACTACGGCATTTACCTGCAATCGTCGAGCAATAACAACCTCACGGACAACACCGCCTCGAACAACACGAAATACGGCATTTACCTGGAGTCTTCGAGCACCAACACTCTTATCGGCAACACCGCCTCGAACAACTACTTATCCGGCATCTTGCTGTTTTCTTCAAGCACCAACAACCTGACGGGCAACACCGCCTCGAACAACACGAAATACGGCATTTCCCTCGAACGCTCGAGCACCAACACCCTCACCAACAATACGATGGCAGGAAACGGCTATAACTTCGGTCTTGCTGGTTACTTACATCCCCATTTCATCCAGTACATGGACACGAACAACACGGTGGACGGCAAACCGGTGTATTACTGGCTTGATACGCAGAATGCTACGGTGCCCAGTAATGCGGGCTATGTCGGGATTGTCAATTCCACAAACATAACGGTGAAAAATCTTCTCATGCAAAAGAACGGCCAGGGGGTGCTGTTCGCGAACACCACGGATTCGAGGATCGAGAATGTCACCGCCTCAAACAACCATTATGGTATTTTTCTGTGGTCGTCGAGCGCGAACACGATCACGAACAACACGTTAACCGCAAATGACTGGGATGGACTTGAGATAGATTACACTTCGAACAATAACGACATACTCACCAACAACGCTTCTTACAATTACCACAACGGGATGAGTTTCCGGTCTGGCGACAATACCTACGTCTTCAATAATACCGTAACATTCAACGGCGACAATGGGATACGCGTCGGTTGGTCGTACACGCTGGCTGTCGATAATATTTCTATTCTCAACAATACGATTTCTCACAACGGACAGGATACGGTGAACAACTCAAAATCTGGCGCCCGCAACGGAATCCGCATCAGCCAGACAACAAACGCAACGATCAGTGGAAACAGGGTCTGCAACAACTCTGGTAGTGGAATTAGATTAGATTCGTCTACTAATAACACTATCTACAACAACTACTTCAGCAATATATATAATGCCTTCGATGAAGACACCAACACGTGGAGCATCACAAAGACACCGGGAACGAACATTGTCGGCGGCCCGTTTCTCGGTGGCAATTTCTGGAGCGATTATACGGGTGAGGACCTGGTGGATACCGATCGGCTCGGTGATACTCTGGTCCCGTACAATTCGTCGGGCAATATTACCAGTGGTGGAGACTGGCTGCCGTTGGTAACTGGCGTGCGGAACAGCAACACGGGAAAATGGTACAGTAGCATCCAGGCAGCGATCGATGCAGCCAGCGAGGGCGATACGATAAAAGTGTACCCCGGCACGTATCAAGAGAATCTCGTTATAACCAAATCATTAACACTGACGGGAGATCCGGTCATCGATGGGAACGGAAGTGTAGGAATCCGGATTCAAGCGAATGACACCCGCGTGGAAAACATGATCGTGATCAATTCGTCCATCGGCATCTTAGTGTACAATGCCTCGTTTACCGTACAGAACGTCACGCTGTATAACAATACGGCCACGGAGGACGAGGTCGGTATCTGCCTCAAGGATGCGCGTGAAAACCTCGTCACGAGCAGCGATATAATGGCTAATAAGGAGGGAATCGAGATCAACCAGTCATCGAACAATACCATCGAATGGAATTGGATCGAGCATAACACTGGAGGGGGCACGGGCGTGAACGTCACCGCAGATTCCACGAATAACGTAATAGAAAATAACTGTTTCATTGAGAACGAGCCTCAGGCGGTGGATAACGCGCTCGGGGGTGGCAACAACAACTGGGATGGGAACTATTGGTCCCCTCTGCCGGGAATAGCGAACTATACCATACAAGGAGACGCACTGAGCGTAGACAATACGCCGTTGGAGACGTGCCCGCTGGAAATACTGCCGATGCCGGTACCTGCACTCATGCCAATCGGACTCATCGCGTTGGTCACCGTACTTTCGGGAATCGCTGCACTAACCATAACTACAAAAAGAAAGAGGCGCTAAATTTTTACGCCTCTATTTTCTATTTCAGCTCTAAGCTTAGCGGGTGAAGACTACCGAGAATGTTGATTTACTGCTTGTATCACACCATTCTCTCTAATCTTTTGGGAGATATTTCGACATTTTTGAGGGGTGGTGGGGGGTTTCACAATCCTTTATAGCGAATGTAAAACCCCACGAGATTTCACAAGAGTAACACAACAAGATCAACGACCGAAATCTGGAACCAAGCAGGAACGAACAAAGCATTATTTCCCGAGCCCCTATTAAAACCCAACTTTATTCCAATATCTTCAAGGGCTCTTCCGCTGTAACGTAACCTCCATCAAAATCGCTGATGGCAAACCTTTTCTTAGAAAGAAAAGCTTTACCAAAAGAAACCTTCATGACTCAAGGGGGCGCACATGAGCACGAAAAGAAAAAAAAGAAAAAAAAAGTGGTGGTATATTTTTACTTACCGCTCGCTATTAATCACTCGAATGGTATCGGACCCTGTGATCGAGACTCCGTCTAAAGTAGTGCCTGTGAGCGTCAAAGGAACTTCTTCACCCACATCAACGATTCCCGCAACCGCTGCCCGATCAAACTTGACGACTAAGTTACCCCTATTGTCTTCTTTAGTATAGGCAGCAGCGACACCATTCAGATCCCACGCGTACGTATTGTACTCATTGTAGGCAATGTCTGTGTGCACTGTTACGCATTTATCATCTATATCGGCGAGATTGAGCGTAGCGGGAGCGATGCTAATCTCAACCGTCGTCTGGGCAAGGACTATCCCTGTACCTACGATCGCGCTTAGGACCAACACCAAGATAACGCCACAGCTTTTTGTTTTCAGCATAATATATGCTATCCTCACGAGGTACCTATAAGCGTTTCGTTGTGTCACGAATTTCCCAAAATGGGGGGTACAAGATACTAATTTTACTAGTAATTTTAATACTAACTCACACTAATTAAGATACTTAGCCGGGAATCCGCATTTTATCCGGTGTTCTCTCTACATGCACCAATGATTTTCACGATCATTCAAAACTTGCTCATTTCTGTACCAGCCACACGGTCCCGTTTGATCCAATATCAAATACTATTGAAAGAACCTGTCTAAAGTTCCGATTTTCGGCGCTATCCTTCTTTCTTCCAGATCGGCACACGCTTCTTCAATTCGTCGATCAGGTACTCGCACGCGCGAAACGCGTCCTTCCGGTGCTTTGCACCAACCAAAATAGCAACGATGTTCTCACCGACGTTCAGTTCGCCTTCGCGATGCACGATCTCCACCGCTTCGATCTCGAACTTCTCACGAGCCTCACGCTTCAGCTTCTCCAGCTCCCCCACCGCCATTGCCTTGTAGATCTCGACGTTCAACGTTGTTATCCCTGCGTCGCCACGCACCGTACCTAAAAACGTCACAATACCCCCTATTCCCGGCTGTTTCATCTTTTCTACCAGCGTATCAATCGAGAAATCCTCGTTCGTTATCATCTCTATTTATCAACCTCCACTCACCGGTGGGAAAACGGCGATCTCATCCTTATCGTTGAGCGTCGCTTCAGGGTCCGCATACGCATGGTTCAGCGAGATTAACAATGTCAGCCTCTTCAATTCGGGATACTCCTGCATTAAAAGCTCCTTAAGATCCTTGAGCGTCATGCCGTCTTCTAGTTCTACTTCTCGCTGCTTTTCCCCCACGATTTCCCGGCATCGAGCAAAGAATCGTACCTCAACCTTCATGGCAAGCTCCCTACTATCTATCTATCAGCCTAGCGTTATACATCGTGCGTCTCCGTATCCTGCATGCTTGATGCGTGAAACGCTAAAATTTACTACTTTTACTATGGATACAGGATATAGATAAAGGTAGCAGAGAATAAGGGGTAAGGATAGTGTCTATAAATGGACGAAAAGATCAGAGCTGATTTTCCGATACTGAACGATATCATTTACCTGGACAGTGCAGCGACGAGTCTCACACCGGAACCGGTCTTAGAAGCCGTTTTGAGCTATTACCGCGAGTATAACGCGAATGTAGGGCGGAGCGTTCACCGCCTATCGCAGTTCGCCACACAGAAGTACCAAAACGCGCACCGCAAGGTTGCTGAATTCATCGGTGCGAACCACCAAGGAGAGGTCATATTCACCAAGAACACCACGGAAGCCACGAATATGGTTGCCTACGGGCTCCGATGGGAAAAAGGCGACGAAGTGGTGACAACGTTACTGGAGCACCATTCGAATTTCCTACCCTGGTTACGGCTGCGGGAGAAGGGTGTGATCCTGAAGATCGTAGAGCCAACTAAGGAGGGGATATTTGATATCGCGGATTTCGAGCAGGCGATTGGCGCTAGAACGAAATTGGTCGCGATGACACACGTATCAAACGTCCTGGGTACGATATCGCCTGTTAAAGAGATAGCCGCGATTTGTAAAGATAAGGGCAGTGACACGTTATTCCTCGTTGATGGCGCGCAGTCCGCTCCGCACATCCCTCTGAATGTCGAAGAGCTTGGGTGCGACTTTTTTGCGTTCTCAGGCCATAAAATGCTCGGACCGACCGGAACAGGCGTCCTTTGGCTGAAAGATCCGAACGGGCTTCAGCCTACCCTCTTTGGCGGTGGGATGATCGAATCGGTCTCGCAGGACGAATACACCCTGGCAGAAGGCTATGAACGCTTTGAGGCAGGAACACCGCATATCGCAGGCGGGATCGGACTTGGGCGAGCAGTGGATTATCTGAACGATCTGGGAATGGAGCGGATACGCGAGTATGAAGAGCGCCTGGCAAAACGACTCCTGGAAGGGCTGCTGGATATAGACAAAGTGCAGGTTTACGGTACGACGGATCCGAACGAACGGCTTGGTGTGGTCTCATTTACTATTGAGGGCATACATCCGCACGAGCTGGCGGTAATGCTGGACGAAGCTGCTGATATAATGGTGCGATCGGGCCATCACTGCTGCATGCCACTGATGACCTATTTGGGACTGAAGCAGGGAACGGTCAGGGCTTCTTTATATCTTTACAATACAAAAGAGGAGATTGCTACGTTTTTGGAGACCGTTGAGGGGATAGCAAAGGTGGTGTAGCGTCATGTTAAAAGAGGTCACATCATGCCTGAAAATCCGGGACGGTTCGTTCGTGGAGGCGACGCATACGGTGGTAACCGAAGAGCCGTTGGCCATCTTTGTTAATGGCCGCCATGTTGTTACTGCAATGATGAGCCCGGACATGAGAGAGGAGTTCGTGATCGGCCATCTCTTTACAGAAGGCATAATACAAAGTAGAACGGATATAGAATCCTTACAGTTCGAGAAAAAAATAGCGCAAGTGGTAATCACCCACCCGTTCAAGGTGGTAGCAGCACGCAAAGTCATCGTGAGTGGCTGCGGTGGCGGGGTTTCGTTCTTGGATGACTCGAAATTACCGAAAATAACGTCGCACATGAACATTGCTAGTGGTGCTATAATTGCAGGGGTAAAAACCGTTTTAGATTCTCACGTGCACAAGGTCACCGGAGGTGTACATCTGGTAGGGCTCTTTGGCAAACAGAATCATAATTATGTGCCTATTTGCATAGCCGAGGACATAGGACGGCATAACGCACTTGATAAGGTGATTGGCTACGGTTTGCTCAAGGATGTTAAATTCGAAGAGACGTTTGTAGCAAGCACCGGGCGCATATCATCAGAAATGGCGTTGAAGTGCTCCATAGCGAATATTCCTCTTGTCGCGTCCCGGGGTGCGACCACGAGTCTGGCGATTGAACTCGGTGAGAAATCAGGGTTATGCATCATCGGATTCGTACGGGGCGAGAAGATGAATGTGTACACGCATGCGGAGAGGATATCGCAATTGAGCCGTGGCTGAAGGGCGGGCTGCGTGAGTAAGAACGATGGACTTATTAGAGAACGAGGTGGAATTGGTAACCGAATTATGTGAGCGGTTAAATGTGGAAAAAGAGAAGCGAAAGCCGGAAGCCACGCTGAAGCTACTGGATATCGGCTGTGGCACGGGCAAACTCGCTATGTATCTCCAAGAAGAGATCGGCTGCGAGGTGACCGGGGTCGATCCCGTGCAGACGAACGTAGAAAAAGCGCGACTGAAATCGTCGGCCGTTATGTTTGTGGTACAATCAGCGGAGGAGCTGTCCTTTGCGGGTGGGTCCTTCGATTTCGCGGTCTCGCTCAAAGCATTGCATGAAATCCCCAATCCAAAGAAAGCGTTGAGGGAATCACACCGTGTGCTGAAAGCGGGGGGGAAGATGTTTATCATTGACTGGATCGGCGGCGTACCGCAAACAAGCAGTCACGGGCATGCGAGGAACTATTTCAGCCCACAGCGGTTGGAAGAGGCGCTATCAGAAGCAGGGTTTGCCGACAGTAGCATCAAACCCAACAGAGAAGGGGCGTTGATGTTAGGTGAAGGTAGGAAGAACATGCGGTGAGGATAAGCGCATGCATACGCACTAGCGTGGGACGATGGTGACCAAAGGCGCGCCCTTTAGCATAAAAAACTTGAATTAGTATGAATTGGTATTACCTTTATATTAATTATGTTAAAATTGTAGTTCTCATTTTTGGTTACTGGCGATAAAGCGAAAAGCTTTTAAGCACCGGCAGCGTTACCCTATCATTACCCTTTATGGGAAATATAATTGGGAGGATAAAGAAGTTATGGCTAAGATAGAGGATAAAATCGACTTATACGACGATAGAGGCAAAAAACTGCTTGGCGACGTACCAATAACCGCCCTCAGCCCACTGAGAAACCCTGCGATAAAGAAGATCTGCGGTCTGGTAGCTCGGACTGCTGCGGTTGATTTAGCGGGACTGGAGAAGCGGATAGAAACAGGCGCAATCGCGGGCAAACAGATGATCATTCGCGGAAAGGGCATGGACTTGGACATCATTGGGAAAGGAAAAGAGATAGCGGCCCAAATAAAGGACATGCTCCAGGTCGAAGCTGGCGACGAGACAAAGGCAGATCTCGTAGGTGGCGGAAAGCGGCTAAAGGTCGAAGTGCCTGCAGCGAGAATCCTGGCGGACTACTCGGCTGCGCGGACAAACGTCTGTGCTGCGCTGACCCAGGTTATCATTGACACCTTTGGTGTGAGCATGTGGAACGCACCAGACATTAAGGGCGCTGTATGGGGAATGTACCCACAGGATCCTGCTATGACAGGGACCGTCGTGGCAACGTTGGTGGATGTGCCAATCAGTAATGAGGGGCCCGGATATACCTTGAGGAATATCCCGGTGAACCACATTGCGGCAACGGTACGGAAGCGAGCAATACCCGGTGCATGCTTGTCCATGATTCTGGAAGAATCAGCATGCTATGAGATGGGTGACGCTCTGGGACCGTTCGAGCGCGGCCACCTCTTAGACTTTGCGTATGAAGGACTGAACGCGAACAACATGCTGTACACTTTGATAAAGGAGAATGGACAGGATGGAACGCTCGGAGATGTTGTGTATGCTTTGGTAGATAAGGCAAAAGCGGATGGTGTGGCAAAGCCGAAGTCGAAGCTCGGATCGGGTTACTCGGTCTTTAAGACGGACGATCTGCAGATGTGGAATGCATACGCCTCAACGGGAATGCTTGCGGCAGTGATGGTGAATTGTGCTGCAATGCGTGCTGGCCAGCCGGTGCCTTCGAGCATCATGTACTTCAACGAGATGTTGGAGCATGAGACCGGACTTCCAGGCGTTGACTACGGAAAGGCTCAGGGAGCGTCTGTATCGAGTTCGTTCTTCTCGCACAGTATTTATGGCGGTGGCGGACCGGGTGTGTTCCACGGGAACCACATCGTTACGAGGCACGCTAAGGGACAGTTTGTACCGTGCTTCTGCGCTGCGATGTGCATAGACGCGGACACGCAGTACTTCGCTCCGGCAAGGACATCAGGCCTGTATGGAGAAGTGCTTGGCGCGATACCAGAGTTTGCGGAGCCAATGAAAGCAGTGGCGGAAGGAGCAAAGGAAATAATATAAGGAGGAAAAAAAATGCCACAATTTACACCTGGAAAAAGTATTGTAGGACAAAACCGCAGGAAGTTCATGGACCCCACCAAGAAGTTAGAGAAGCTGCGAGACGTTGCAGAGGAAGATGTGGTGCGATTACTTGGACACCGCGCGGTTGGAGAGGCATACAAGAGCATTCATCCGCCAATAGAGGAGCTGGAAGAGCCAGACTGCTCGGTTCGTGAGATGGTAAAGCCCACGCCAGGAGCAGCGGCTGGTGACAGAATTAGATACGTCCAGTTCACCGACTCGATGTTCTTCGCACCGGCAACGCCGAGAATTCGACCGATGATGTGGTTCAACAGATACAGAGGTGTGGACCCCGGTGTGTTGTCAGGAAGGACGATTGTCGAAGCCCGAGAGCGAGATGTCGAGGCGATCGCGAAAGAGTACATTGACAACGAGACGTTTGATACCGCAAGGACCGGCCTGAGAGGAAGGACTGTCCACGGGCACTCTGTTCGATTGGACGAGAACGGCGTTATGTTCGATGCTCTGAGAAGATGGGCACGCAATCCGAACGGCGACATAAAATACGTGAAGGATATGGTCGGCGGCGCGATAGACAAGGAAGTGGTATTAGGAATGCCTCTTCCGGAGGACGAATTAAGGAAGAGGACCACGACGTTCAGAAACGCTCAGGGTGGTACCTGGATGGAAGAAGACGATCCTGAAGTTGCTGACGTTATATCCGAAATCCACTGGAACAGAACCTGGGGCGGATTCCAGCCATTCATAGCGAGATCAGCTATAAAGGGCGACAAGAAGGACGTAGGCGCGAAGTTTAAGCTGTACACTCCGAGAGGGGGAGTGGAGTAAAGGAGGAAAAGAAAAATGCCATATGGAGATGTTCAACATAGTTTCCTGAAATCGATGTCAGATAAGTTCGCCGAGAAGCCTGAGAGTACCAACACCAAGTTTTATGTCTACGGCGGTATTGCGCAGAAAGGAGGTATGAGGAAGAGAGAGTTCATAGAGGACGCGAAGAAGATCGTAGAGGGCCGTGTCTCTGGAACTCCAGCATACAATCCTGATGTAGGCATGCCACAAGGGCAGAGATTCCTGATGCCGTACGTGATGAACCACACGGACATAATGGTGAACCATGATGACCTGCACTGGGTGAATAATGCCGCAATGCAACAGATCTGGGACGACATGAGAAGGACAGTTATGTTAGGATTGGATGACGCGCACGCGATTCTGGAGACGAGATTGGGTAAGGAAGTCACACCCGATACCATAAACAATTACATGGAAGTGGTGAACCACGCGTTACCTGGTGGTGCAACCATCCAGGAGCACATGGTGGAGACCAAGCCCGCATTAGTCTCGGATTCGTACGCGAAGTTATTCACGGGCGATGACGATCTTGCG
>DATKXZ010000109.1:0-11505 GCA_035528755.1 Desulfobacteria bacterium
GGCATTATCCCCACGACCTCTTTATCCACCGATTCTTGCTGCTCTGCCTCCGTCGCTTTTGTTCCCGGAAACCGTCCGAACATCATGCTAAATGCGATTCTAAACAGCAGTAATCCGCCTGCTATCCGGAATGCCGGAATGGTAATGCTGAAGAGAAGGAATATGTAGCGACCGATGAGCCCGAAAATGAGCAGGGTCAGCGTAGCAGCCATCACGGCCTTCGACGCCACTCGTTTCTGCTCAGCCGGCGAATAATCCTGCGTTAACGTCGTGAAAAAGGGTATCGTACCTATCGGATTGACGATGGCAAAAATTGCAATAAAAACGGAAACGGCATATGCAGGCTCCATAGTTGAAGAATACCCGAGCAGTATAAAAGACTTCCTGCCTCGTCTTTCGGAGCCGCTTCATCTTCTTCTTGCTTAGCCTTTTCGACAGACAAAGGGCAGGTGCCTATACCTATAGTTTGCAAAGAAGCACCGTAATTAAAGATCGTATCAATCAGAAGCAATCAGGAGATTTTATTTTTATCCTAATCCCAGAACCTTCCGCGCCAACGCCTTACACACCTCCTCCACCTCAGGCTCCACATACCCCCCCTTATTCAGAAACTCGGTTAACTCCCCTACGATCCGCTGTGTATTCTCTCTTTTGCGCTGCTCGGTTAGCGGCTTCTCGCCCTGCAGCTTGATCCCGCCTTCCTTCCACCCCTCGGCGAAGTACCAATCCTTGAACCACCGGCAGCCACTTTTCCAGAGGAGATAGCCAATCGGCGTGGCCGCCGGCGGCACGCCTGACAATAACGCACGTGCGGTTATTTTATGATCGAGGTAGGCTATCGAGATGTGCCCGCCCGGTGGGATCAATTCCGAAAGCAGTTGAAAGAGTACTTCACCTGTTGCGTCCAGCTCGTCGCCAGTAAGGGGTGAGTAATCAAGCTCCAGCCAGGGTCTGATCCACGTACTGCCGTGGTAATACAATCCGCTCACTATCGTCTGTCCATCCGCAAGCAGACTGAACGAGAACACACCGGCGAATGCGCCTTTCCTTATGTCCTTCACGTGCACTGTGTATTCACCAACCTTTCGCCCTTCTACGGTATGGAGGGGGTTATCTTTCCTTTCTTCGCCCATGGTTCACTTAAAATCGCTTCGGATCGGTTGCAATATCGACAATCGCCGGCTTTCTTCCTTTTATCACGTGTTCCAATACAGCTTTTAATTCCATCGGCTCGTGCACGGTGAATCCACAGCCGCCGCACGAGATAGCGTAATCGGCAAAGTTCGGATTCTCGAGTTCCGTTGCAAACTTTGGATAGCCTTCCACACGCTGCTCCATGCTGATCATGGCCAGCTCGCTGTTGTTCAGGATGACCACGATAATCTTCAGGTCATGTTCGATAACCGTTAAGAACTCGCCCATTACCTGTGCGAAGCCGCCATCGCCGGTGATGCACACTACCTGCTTATCAGGAGCCGCTAACTTCGCCGCAATCGCTGCGGGCAGTCCAAAGCCCATCGTCGCCAGATAACCTGACATCAGCAGCGTTTGCTGCTTCATCACGAAATTGCGGCCAACCCAGAAGCCGTTATCGCCAACGTCTATGGTGATAATCGCTACAGGGTCGATGGTCTCGCGCAATACCTTCATGATAAACGGCGCACGTAACGGTGCAGCCTTCGGATCCGCTTCCTTATCAAGCTGCGCAGACCATTTCGCCTTCTCCTGTCTCACTTCTTCTAATATCTCAGGATTTGTTCGTTCATGCACCTTTGCTAGTAATCGCTCTAAGACTACGCCACACTCGCCCAGAATCGGGAGTTCGATGGGAAACTCTTTGGCAAGATTCATGGGATCGAAATCCACTTGAATGATTCTTTTTCGTGGTATGTTGGTCTTCTCAGAGAACGAAGAGCCGAAGACCAAAAGCAAATCAGCAGCATTGACAAATTTGCGCGCCATCGGCGTGCCTACATCGCCGAGCGTACCAAGCGCAAGCCTATGACCCTCAGGAACCGTACCCTTTGCACGAAACGTTGTTATGATCGGCGCTTGCAATCGTTCTGCGAGCTTTAAGAGTTTATCACCATGCCCCCGCGCGCCCCAACCCGCTATTATCACGGGCTGCTCCGCCTCGTTTAGTAACCGCACTGCGCGGTCGACGAGTTCGCTATTAACGATGCTGAATTCAGGTATCCGGCCTTCCAGTGGCGCTATCTCCGCTTCAAGCGGTTCCTTCTGCACGTCGTTCGGTATAGCGAGATGCGAAACGCCTCGTTCCACTAATGCATGTCGCAATGCTAAGGTTACGAGCTCAACGGTCTGCTCCTTCGAATTGATTGTCTTATTAAAGACACAGAATGAATTGAAAAGGACGTCCTGATCAATCTCCTGGAAACCGCCTGGGCCGATGTACTGCAGCTTGACCTGGCCCGTAAGCGCTAAAACCGGCGCACGATCCATCTTCGCATCGTATAGACCAGTAATCAGATTCGTCGCGCCCGGTCCCGCGATCGTCAGGCACACGCCTACCTTGCCGGTCAGCTTCGCGTACGCCGAGGCCATTAAGGCTGCTGCTCCCTCGTGCCGTACCTTGATAAACCGTATCTTCTCATGCTTGCGTATCGCGTCTACCACACCCAGGCAGCTCGTGCCCGGCAGTCCAAAAACGTACTCCACGCCCCAAGCCGCGAGTTGATCCACAAGTACCTCGGAGACTGTTCGCTCTTGCATACGTGTTACGTATGCTTACAGTGCACTTAAACGTTTCGCAAACGAGAAACTTACTGCATTCACGGTGCGACGAAGATAATGAAAGAGGGAAAAATCGCTTCTTAAGTCAACTGGCGGCGATGCGTTCTAATCAAAGCAAAGGGATTCGTTCTCATACATCATAATGCATAGCGAGCGAAACGAGATCGGTATGCGTATATTAAATATTCCAAATCCGCCCAGTGCTGGACGAATAAGGCGTTTACTCGCTTTATACTGAGTTATAAAATATTCTCAAAATTTCTCATCGATCGCTTTCTTAAAGAGCTTCGCGAACCGATACAATCGCGCCTCCTTGACCTTGATATTCTTCTTACCCAGGTCTCTTCGTGCCTTCTCTACAATCTTGTCAAAAGCCTCGGGATCATGGATATCCCACCCCATCGCATCGTGTAAGACCAAGAGCGTTTTTAAGTGAACTTCCGGATACTTGCGACAGCCGGTGTAATAGCCGGTATATCGTACTATTAAACTCTGCGTTGACGGATCGATATCGCGTACTTTTAAGTCTTTATAACCCAGTTTGCGGAATCGAACACCTAATTTTCTCAGATAGTTCTTCTTGAATTTTTCATCCTTTTGCATTCGTTCGACATCCTCATCAGGTATTAACGCTGGCGTATACACCAATTCGCTGTCACACGGTACCTTCTTATACACTCCCTTTATTATTACCTCGTCCAATATATCCTTAAGCCGTATAGACATCTCCCCTATCCTCCTTTGCTCAGTCATAGTGTGAATTGGGATGAACTTCCTCGGAGAACCTAATATCACCTCCCCCTTTATATAATGATCGGGTTTTTACTACGTTACGAGCGCCTCACCCACGCGTAAAACCGCCTCTTTGCTTCGTGATATACCGCTTTCTCATGGCCGTCACGAGATAATTGATGCGTGATGCCCTAAACAATGCGTTTCGCTCGATTACACGGCATTCCTGCGGATTTTCGATCATGATAAGCCGCGTCGATTCGTTCATCGCTACGGTTACGGTTTGTGCCTGGTTTGGACTAGAACAGATACCCAGGAATATTACGCGGGCCTAGCGGCGGGGGATAGAGGATGACACCCCTCGTCAGGGCGCGATTTTTTTCCGAGAAATAGTGCTTGAATCACGCTACACACTATTCCGTTCACTATTTAAATAGTAAGCGAGTGCACTAATGATATTCTTAGCGGCTGCGCCGAGCATTGAGGGGGTAGTGCTCGGCGCAGGAGCTGAAAGGGTAGATGGCGATACGTAGTTACTTACTGACCAAAGCGGGTGTAGTTCTATGAATTTTCAACCTCTAACCCCCCCTTGTTATGCCCTGTGCTCACGACTCGTGGTTTAACCTAACCTAACCTAAACCGTGGCGAGACGTGCTGTATTCTCTTGCAAAAGCGGTAGGTAATGCGTAGGGGCTTAGATGCGAATGAATGAACCTGGCACGTACGGCGCAGAGCAGAAAAGGAAAACGCTTTTATGGTCCGCGGTTATTACTTCCTAGTGTGAGAACCTCAGTTGACAGACCCATTTTAGAGCGTGATGAAAATGCCAACCTGTAAAGACTGCAAGTTTTATACACCGGTAGATGAGCAAACGGGAACGTGCTCCAATCAGGGGAGCGAAGTTCTTGCCGATAGAGACTCAGGCATGTGTCCTATGCGAACATTCCAGCCGAAAGACTGATCAATGTCTTGGCTCCACAGGATTCAGGTGTAAAATAAAAACGAGTGAAAGGCAAACCCCGGCGGCTCTTGCCGCCGCGTCAAACTCCTCGATATGTTTAAATAGTCTTTCAGCCAAGACAGCATCTATGGCATGGGTATGCCCCTGGTGGTTCGCATCGGTTCTGGATAATAGGGTACGTAAACTCTTGCACGACCCGAAAAAGGTTCTTGGCCCGTATATCCAGAACGGGCAGACCGTAGTAGATATCGGCTGCGGGCCTGGCATGTTTTCTATTGCTATGACACAGCTCGTCGGTGAGCAAGGACGAGTCATTGCGGCTGATATTCAGGAAAAGATGCTTGAGCGGCTCAAACAGAAAAGTGCCAGAGCGGGCGTTACAAACATCACAATCCATAAAGCCGAGCCTGATAGGATCGGCATATCCGAGAACGTAGATTTCGCCTTGGCGTTTTATATGGTCCACGAGGTCCCAGATAAAGCGAACTTATTCCGCGAGGTTGTCAGTATCCTGAAGCCGAAAAGTAGGTTCCTTGTCGTCGAGCCCAAGCTGCATGTCTCTGCTTCTTCGTTTGATAACACTATTAAGATCGCACGTGCCTGCGGCCTTGTGCCTGTTTCAGAGCCAAAGGTCAGGCTAAGCCGGGCTGTGCTTTTTACGGTTGCATGAATCGGTTAATGAATTTGTCAGTGCACGGTAAACCACCGGAAGCAACAGAATGTTTTATACTGTAATAAGATTGATCATACAACTGAGGGGAGATTATGAAATTAACGAGTCCGGAATTTAAGAACGGTAAGAGTATCCCTACGAGATTTACGTCTGACGGTGCCGATATCAACCCGGCATTCAGTATCGAGGACATTCCTGCGGAGGCAAAGCGCTTGGCGTTAATCGTCGATGATCCCGATGCACCGCGAGGCACCTGGGTCCATTGGGTTATGTACAACATTCCTGTTACTGCTCGGATCGAAGAAGACAGCAGTCCCGGCGAGCAAGGGCTGAATGATTTCGGCGAAATCGGTTACGGCGGCCCGTCTCCGCCATCAGGTACGCAGCACCGGTACTTCTTTAAACTCTATGCGTTAGATACCGAGCTCGCGTTAGGCGGACGGGTAAACAAGAGAGCCGTGGAAGAAGCTATGGAAGGCCACATCGTGGACAAGGCGGAATTGCTCGGGTTGTATAAAAGGGGCTCGCGGTTTTTCTGATAGCCCATTCATGAGACGCGGGACATGAACCCACATCAGCACGAGTTACGAATAGAGTCCCGATGCCGCGACTTGGTTGGGTTCCATACTTCCATACGGTGGCAGTTCTTTCTTCTTTATCTCTGCCACTACCTCCTTTACCAGTTCCTCATCACCTTCAACTTCGATCTCCCAATTACCCAACTTATACCTGAATCTTATCGTTTGCGGTTCTGATTCATCAGCCATAGTCATCACCGCTATTGTATTCTTTCCAGGGGGTTAAAAAAATTTCGTTTCTCTCGCTTATCTTATTGTCCAATCCGACGGCGTGATGCCGTGGGAGAGCCACTACGAAGAGCGTTTTGGGAGCTTATAAAGGAATAAGGAGTGTACTACTGTTATGCTAGCCCCTTCGGGATGTCGACGATGGACTCGAAGATATAATCCGGGTGTATGAGTAATCTCTCGATATCGCTCCGTTTCGATGCCCCGGTTAAGACCAAAGCCGTTTGCATGCCGCCCTTCATCCCCATGAGGATATCGGTCTGGAGATTATCGCCCACGATAAGTGTTTCGTGTGGCTGCACCTGCAATTGCCTGGCGATAAGGTCAGTAATAAACGCGCTGGGCTTGCCGATAACGATCGGTTTTTTTCCGCTTCCTGTTTCTACCGCCGCGACGATCGAGCCCGCGCCGGGAACAACCCGCTCGTTCGTAACTAAAAACGGATCGGTGTTGGTCGCAACGAAGAGCGCACCATTCAAGAGCAACGTCAGTGCTTTCTTCAGCTTTGCATAGGTGAACCCCATATCAAGGCTGACGAGCACGCAATCGCACGCGTCCTCGCACAGTGTTATATCGTGCTCGATGAGTTCCTGTTTCAATCCGTCCTCGCCGATCACGTACACGCGACTGCACGGGTAGTACTCTTTAATGTATTCCGCAGCCGCGAACCCCGAGGTGATGAGCTGCTGTTTCGTACACGAAATGCCGAAATTCGCTAACTTTTGCGTAAACTCCGCTCGTGACCGTGTCGAATTATTGGTGAGGTAGAGTATCTCGTATTGTTTAGAGAGGCGCTCAAGAGCCTCATCGGCGTGCTCAATAAGGGTCTTTCCATGATATACCGTGCCGTCAAGGTCGATAACCAGCGCTTTGAGTCCCATTTTTTAGTACATTACATACAAGCACACGGCTTTAAGTTTCTTCGTTCTCGGCCTTTCAAGGCGCGGCAACGATCAATGGTACCGGAATTTTGGCGTGCGCCGCTTTTCGATTCTTACGATGTGCCGCATGATCGCCGCAGATAAACAGCATTCCGTTACGCTCACTCACGGCGTCCGCAATAGTGCGCATATTCTCATTCGTAACGTGCGCAGCAACGCGTAAATCCCAACCTCTATGTGCAAACCGATCAATGGAACGGAGATGCGCGAGCACGAACCGCAAATCCTGCTTTTGTAATACGAAGAGGGTGTGTGTCTTTATTTCCTCGTCGTATTCCACTATGTCCTCGCGGTTCTCAACGCCAAAGACATAGCTCATTCGTCCTAAAAGCGGTTCGGCACCGTTCGTGTCGAGCACCGCTGCGGTTGGCGTGCCCTCATCGTCGAGTATCTCTAAAATGGATTTTATCTTCGATGTCGCTACGTCCGCACTCACCACGATACCGTGCGATTCGGGTTCTAAACCGGTAAGAAGAGAAGCAAATGCTGGCGTTGTATGATTGCTTATCGGTTCAAATGAGAAGAGGCGCCTGTCCCGTTCGGCAAGCCGGTGAAGCACCTCTAATTCGGCTGCGAACTCGGAATAAATGCTGAGATCAAGACTGTCGATCACTACCAACACCACGACGTTTGGTTTGCGAGCACGCATGAAGTTGAGGATGGACGCGACCGGACGGGCTGGTGAGTTCAGCGGCACGTTGAAATACGCAGCCAGCGTTGGTGCGATTTGTAAGAGCGAAATGGCATGCATGAGGAAACGTTACGGCTCAGAGATTATAACTCTTTTTTCACACATTTTTATAGAGAAATCTACTATAGAGGCGATGACGGATATATCCGTACTGCCCGGTGTTCCTCAATACAACCTTATCGCCGGGATCCAATCAGTGTACGTGCGACCGTTCACATCGGTGAATTTGCTACACGTGATCGTTCCTCCAGTAGCGTTGTATTCTCTTTCATGGATGATCTGCGGGTAGGAGCCCGTTCGTATCGTATAGTTATAGGTTTCGTTCACATACATGGTGAAGGTTTGGTTGAACGAGATGTTGTGCCAATCGCCCGTGTAACCGTTCCAGTTGGCTTCTGCGATTGTCGTTCCGTTTGAATAAGAGATTGCGGCATATTCGGTATGCCCCCCGGTTCCTTGGCATGAATACGTGAAGAGTTTGCTAACGGTGATGTTTTCAGAAGGTGTGATTGTACCGTTGTGCGTGCCTGAAATAGAGGGGTAGGGATTATCTGACGCTTCAGTATCGAAAAAGCTGATTTGAGGTTGTCCCTCGTTAATGAGAATAGACTTAGAGGCTCTGTTGTTCGTCTCGTTCATCTCTTCGATCGAATCTTCGGAGTCGATCCTAACGCCGATAGAATGTTTTCCCCCTTTCCCTGTGGTATCCCAGGTAACACTTACCGTCGCGTTTTCACCTGCTTGAGCGGTATCTAGCGTTATGTTTCCGATTTCAAATTCAGTAATACCGTCGAAGAACCGGACGCTAACATTGGTTGCATTAACAAGGCCAATATTATGAACGGTTGCGTTTATCGTGATGACGTCACCCTCGGTGGGATTTGAGTTTAAGAAGACGATATTAGAAGAATTGAGCGTGAGGTCTGGCGCATTAATCACTATTTTAACAGAATCCGTATCCACCAAATCGGCACTATCATTGGCCATCAACGTGATCGTGTGCGCGCCTGGAGAGAGATTGGTGGTGTTAAACTCATTTCCAAAGTCGATGATTCCGTTCATGTCAGAAGTCCATACCAGCGATGAAGCATTTAAAACGCCATCTTCTGGATCTGTTCCTGTGCCAATAAATGTTATTTCATCTCCATGAACGTAGGTCGAGTCGTTTAACGGTGAAGATATTGTGGCAGAAGGTGCATAGTTAGTTTCGACTAACTCAGGTTCTATCATCACATCGGTAAAGTTGTCACCATTGCTATCAACTTCAATCGAATAATTTGTCACAGTTCTGTTCAGGTGAATGGTTGCAGTTGAGTTTTCCGTGATTGAAAGATTGTGATAGGATATGGTTGTGAGGACGTCTAGCTCTTGGTTTTTAATGGAGATATTGAACATTCTATTTACCTCATTAACTCCAAAATATTTCTCTTTAAAGGGGACTATTTTTCCTTCTCTAAGAGTAACTGTGAGTTCTTCTGGATTATAGGAAATAATCCCTTGGATATTGTTCGGTTGCAGTGCAGAACTACCTACAGAAAAAGTGGAAAAATTCAGGTAATATGTTTGTGGAATCTCTTGAAAGATCTCACCATCTTCGCTTATTCCCGTTCGTCTCCCCTCGGAATCACAAACATAAAAAACGACATCACCAGAACTATCCAACCAAATACCGCTCCAATTTTGCACATAAATCGTCCCTGATGGATAAAGGTGTGCCCCCTGATTGCCAACTTTTATTACCCTGTATCCAACCTTTTTCCTCGGATAACTTGCGGTCTGGATATATAGAGGTCTAATATTACTGGCTAAATCTTTAGGCTTACCAGTTCCATCAAATACTCTATCATTATGAGTATGTCCTGTAAGAATTAACTCGACATTATTATTTTCGTCCTCACAAAATTTAATAAATGAATCCCTATTTTTGTCTATACAATACCCGTCGTTATCGTTAATGGCCGGGTGATGCATAAAAACTATTTTTGGGATGCCCATATCGGGAATATCTTTCAAAGCTTGTATTTGATCAGTCCCCAAACCACCCCCCTTAAACAGAGGGACATCATAACCAGAATCTAAGCCTACGAAAAGCCAACCACCGTAAATGAATGTGTAATTATCCGGGTAAATTAAATATGAAATATTTTGACCCGGAGGAGTCATATAGTCGTGATAGTTATCTAAATTGTCATTATCCCGATATAGATCAGGCAGATAACCCCCAAAAACGTTATGTTTACGTCTATCATGATTGCCAGGGATAATAGAAATGAACATTAGATCCATTCAGCTTCTCCTGAGAGATGTACGTCTCAATATTCGATTTAAAAGCACCAAAGAACCCCATATCCCTAATATCAAAAAAGTTCAAACCAGGAAACCAAAATTTTACTTCACCATTCCACTCAGCAATATCTCCTGTAACTAAAACAAATTTAGGTTTTGGACTTATCTTTTTAAGGTCCTCAAGAGTACCAGTTAATGCCTCAAGGGATTTCTCTACTTCTTTTTCTGCCTCGGGGGGCCAATATAATGATGGTAGGAATTTAAACAAATTAGGATCACACCCAATATGCACATCGGTGATTTGAACGAATGTAAAATCCTCAACCTCTCGTTCTTCCAATTCGAGTGTTATTGTTTTGTCATAGACGATCCCAGTTTGCTGATCGTTGTCATGACAGCCGTCGACACCTGCCACACCACACACGTCACCACCTGGTAATACCGCACCTCCTGGCACTGGCCAGACCGTGTAGCAAACTCCGCGTGTTTCATCGTCAGCGATTATTTCAAATCCATACGTATAGCCTTCTCGAAGGTTTTCAACGGTGAATCTGATTTCATTCTCTCCTAAACGCAACTTGTCTGTGATATCAATACTCCCACTGTCCTCCTCGCCAAAATGGCTCTCTTTAACAAGATCACCATTTACATACGCCTTTCCAATGTCATCGATGTTGAAGACGCGAATGTAATATTTGTCATAAGACGAGAGCGGATAGGGACCTACGTAAGGATGTTCATCATAAACCGTTACCGTGCACCAATCCCACTCGCTCCACGCGCCCCTTTGATCTTTTACCTTTAACGTTGGATGATACGTGCCGTTAGTGGTCCATGTATAGGTTGGATTTTGAAGATAGCTGTCTGATATCCCGTCGCCGTTGAAATCCCACGCGTACTCGACAATTGTATCGCCATCCGGGTCGGTTCCCGAGCCGATGAATTGGATGGCTTCGTTTATATCACCGTAGTAGTAATCGCCGGCGTTGGCGATTGGACGCGAATTTTCTTTTAAGATGTAACTTTCAAACGGCTCCTTCAGTGGATACCAATCCTTATCCCCGTCTATGCTGTAGGGATTATCCCAAATCCCGTTGTTGTCGGCGTCTACATCGAAGTAATCGTCCCAGTAGTTGCCTAAGTAAGTCATGTAGGTGGTGCCGTTGTAGATGTAGGTGACGGGAGAGGCGGAGTTCCAGATGTTGGTTGAATATAGTGAACTAACGTTATAGCTGTTGTTAATGAAGTTGTTAAAATATATTTTGTTGCTCATCGAAGAATCACACAAACGGATACCAAGATTGTTGTTCAATGCAGTATTGTTCATAAGGGTGTTGCTATTCGAAGAATACAAGCTAATACCGTCCCCGCTGTTCGAATTGGCTTTATTGTTCGTGAGTATGTTGGTCCTCGATTTTCCTAATAAAATGCCTACGTGGTTGTTCGATGCCGTGTTGTTCGTGAGTATGTTGCTACTCGATTCTATCAAGTAAATGCCTACGTGGTTGTTCGATGCGTCAATATTAGACTTATTGCGAAATAATAAGCCCCGAACGAATTAGCATTAGCCTCCACAATCCAACTACGGATTCAACAGCACTTCAAGTGATAGTTCCACAATCCACATGAGATCGCCATAACTCTGTCATTAAACTGGCCGT
>DATKXZ010000110.1:0-10788 GCA_035528755.1 Desulfobacteria bacterium
ATGAACCACTAATATAAAAATCAACCGGTTTTTGCACGTCCAATAATTCATAGACACGTTAACACAAGCTGGAAGGATAGCACGTGAGCTTTAGATCTAAGTGTATTCTATCGATTCGTAGATAATTGTTGGACAGCCTCCTTCGTCCATAGAAGCTGGAGGATACATCTTCGCTTTTGTCAAGGTAACCGCGTAGGGGTTAATATCATTTGCGATAGCATTTCTGTTGAGAGTCAGAGATTCCAATGTTACGGTTCCCGAGCCCGAAAAGGGATCTAAAATTGTATCGTATGGTTCAGTATAGGTTAAGATAAGATCTCTGACCTTATTCGGTTTTATTTTCCCAACGTAAGGTGATAATTGGTGAAGTGTGCTTTCCTCCCATGAAAAATTATCTGCCCTCTGGTACGTAGATGCTGTCATTCCCTCAGCTACCCGCCATAAGCTTTACTTAGCGCAAGCACTATAAGTTAGTTTTCATTCACATCGGCAATATACCCGTTGCGAGGAACAGCGATGAGAACAGGATCGCGACCATGTTCATCGCCTTGATGAGCGGATTGATCGCCGGCCCTGCGGTGTCCTTGAACGGATCGCCGACGGTGTCGCCGACGACCGCGGCTTTATGCGCATCGCTGCCCTTGCCGCCGAGATAGCCGTCCTCGATCATCTTCTTCGCGTTGTCCCACGCGGCGCCGCCGTTCGACATCATCAGCGCCATCATCAACCCTGAGATAATCACGCCAATGAGCAGCCCGCCGAGTGCAATGGCACCGAGCACAAGCCCGACAACCACGGGCACCACCACTGCGATCATGCCCGGAACGATCATCTCCCGTAACGCTGCAGCGGTAACGATATCAACGCATTTGCCGTATTCCGGCTTTGCCGTGCCTTCCCAAATGCCCGGTATCTCCTTGAATTGCCTTCTCACTTCCTCAACGACCTTGAACGCGCCTTTGCCCACTGCCCGCATCATCACCGAGCTGAAGATGAACGGTAAGAGCCCGCCGATGAGTAACCCGATGAGCACGAGCGGATTGAAGAGACTGAACTCTTCCGGTGACAGCCCGATTTTATGCAGATAATCGGAGAACAGCGCCAACGCTGCTATTGCCGCTGAGGCAACAGCATAGCCTTTGGTTACCGCTTTCGTCGTGTTACCAATGGCATCGAGCTTGTCGGTCGTAGCGCGCACTTCAGGCGGTAAGTCCGCCATCTCCGCGATACCGCCTGCATTGTCGGTTATCGGCCCGTAGGAATCGAGTGCGACAATGATACCAGTGGTCGAGAGCATAGCAACCGCAGTAATAGCAATCCCGTACAGACCTGCGGTAGCAGCGCCGGTAACCACGAACGGCACGAGATACGAAACCAGAATACCACCACAGATGATGATCACCGGCCAGCCTAGGGACATCATACCCACGGCAAGCCCGGTAATGATATTCGTACCTGCACCCGTCTTGCTCGCATCTGCAATGGACCTCACCGGCGCGTGATCCTGCGTGTAATATTCCGTCGTGACGACCATAAGCGCCATGATGATAATCCCCACGAATGCGGAAACGTAAAGTGCATACGCAGCGGCATTACTGCCGAATAGTGCTATCGTTACCGGATAGAAGAGAATGGCACTGAGCACTGCGGCGGTGATCACGCCCTTGTATAACGTGCCCATGATGTTCTCCTTCTCGCCCATCCGTACCGCGAAAATAGCGATGATAGACGCGAAGATGGCCACCGCGCCTAAAATCAAAGGATATTCAATAAGCGTTAAATCCGCTGCAATGCCCGGGAAGATGCTTGTTACATTTCCCGCATTCACTATTAAGCCGCCAATGAGCATTGCCGCAAGTGCCGTGACCACATAGGTCTCGAAGAGGTCGGCACCCATGCCCGCGCAGTCACCGACATTGTCACCGACATTGTCAGCAATCACACCGGCGTTTCGCGGATCGTCCTCCGGGATGCCTGCCTCTACCTTGCCCACCAGGTCCGCGCCGACGTCCGCGGCTTTGGTGTAAATCCCGCCGCCGATCCGCGCGAATAACGAAATCAACGAGGCGCCGAAACCATATCCCACGACGAGGTCCACGGCATGCGAGCCACCGCCGAAAAGGATGTAAAAAACGCTTGTGCCCAGTAACGCGAGCCCGACCACGGAAAGACCGGTTACTGCGCCACCCTTGAATGCAATATCGAGCGCTTCTCGTACGCCCGAAGATGCAGCCTGCGCAACCCGGGTATTACTCCGAGTGGACACGGACATGCCGATGTAGCCCGCCGCTGCAGAGCCTGCTGCACCGACCAGGAACCCGAGTGCAACCCGTCCGGAATCCAGATACCCACCTTCAAAGCCGTTTGCAAGTGCAAAGACCAATATCAGCGCAATGATGACCGCAACGACCGCGATCGTCCGGTATTCTCGGTTCAGGTACGCCGATGCGCCCTCTTGAATAGCTCCGGAAATCTCTCGCATTTTATCGCTGCCTGAATCCTGCTTCAGTGTGTACATAGCGAAAAACGCTGCGAATACTAAACTCACAAGCCCTGCAACCGGGGCCAACAATAACAAGTTCATTTCCTTTCCCTCTTCCCTCTTTTTTCTATTCTATACTATAGAAGATTTTTAAAAGCTGGCTCTTCTACAATCGATCGCTCCCAGGAATTACCTACTAGCACTTTTCTTTTTCCGCACCATTTATAAATGTTGCGATTTTTAGCGACCACCACGGTACCATGAAGAAGAAGGAACTGGAGATCATGCTGGAACGTGTGGAGGACTTACCGACGCCGGATGCTGATAGCGAGCAGTACTCAACGCCCGCCACGGTCGCTGCTGAATTGCTCCATTTCGCGTTTATGCACGGCGACATAGAAGACCAGACGGTTTATGATCTCGGCTGTGGTAACGGCATACTGGGGATCGGTGCGAAAGTACTGGGTGCAAGGACGGTAATCGGAATAGACCGCGATGAAAAGGCAATCGAAGTTGCTTGTCTGAATTGTAAGAAGCTGGACGTGGAGGTGGAATTCAGACGGGGAGATGTGCGAGCAGTGGAAGGAGAAGGAGATACCGTCGTGATGAATCCACCGTTCGGCGCGCAGAAGCAGAACAGGCATGCAGATCGTGCATTTTTAGAAAAAGCACTCGAAATCGCTCCGGTTGTCTATTCTATCCTTAACGCAGGCAGTGAATCCTTTATCCGAAGTCTCCTTCCATCAGCGACGATTCAGCGTTTCCCGGTTGCGTTCCCACTAAAACGGCGGTTCTGGTTCCATAAGAAAGATAGGAAGGTTATACAGGCGGATGTATACCGGGTGGAAAGGACGTGAAGGTGCAGATAAGAGCTCCAAATCGCAACTCAAGCGTCCTTTGGCTCTGGCTTCAAAAACTAAATATTCTCTGATTGATATCTCCCACTGTATCCGCTGCTAGCGACTTGAGCGAGCTTGATAAAGCATAACTGAAGAACACGCGCATCTCTCTTCACGTAGAAGCCTTTTTCGTTCGCTACTATCAGTAACGATTCGCTCCGGCCCTCGTAGCCGGCGTCCCAGAATCCCGTTTCCAAGGTAACGCCGCAGCGTATAAGGGTTGTTCTCGGCGCTCCGATCGCCATTATATTCTTTGGTAAATGGACAATCTCGTTGTAAAGTACCTTGTACGCGCCGGGTGGTAAGAATACCTGATCATCGTCGAAATCGAGTCGCTCGGTCTCCGAAAGCTTCCGGTCCTTGTTATTGAAATCCACACAGCCTGCACTTACGATCTTCTCCACATGCCGAACCGTCAAATCCACACCGTTCGGCTGCAGCTGCGTGTTCAAATCAACAAAGTTCTCGATCAAGGGTGGTTCTGGTTGTAAAAGCGCTCGGATTTCCTCGTTTGAAAGCACTGCGCCCGGCGGCAACTCCGAAAGCTCGTTCTCCATTCTATTCTACACACGCTCCTTCTTCGTCCTTATCCACGGCCTCACTCACGCACCCACTCATGCCTCGCCTCAGGCATCTATGGTCTAAAGTACCTTTTTATCTCCACCGCATAAATCTTATCTACTTTACTTAGTTAGTTATCTCCTGACCACCGAGCTAAAACTTAATTAACGGGAAGAGCGAATGAACGAGGATGACGTTGCACGAAGTGCGCAATTGGCTTTGCTCCTGGAAGTATCGGCATATCCCAAGCCCGGTAACGTTGACCGCACGCACGACTTTGTCGATACGAGCTACGAGCATTTCCTCGCCTCTTCGGTTGCTGTGTACCCTGTTTTAAGAGCAGCGGCGGTGCGAGGCCGAACGAAGAGAACGGGCGTGGGTGAATTGGTAAGGGCGGGCGTAGCGGAGAGCACCGGATGGCAACGCGGCGGGAACACCCATTTCGGCGCGCTTCTCCTGCTGGTGCCGTTAGCAATGGCTGCCGGCGCGTGCGAACACTACGAGCCGGAAGCGCTAAAGCAAGAAGCCACGGCAATCATGCGGAATACCACCACGGACGATGCTATAGCGGTCTACCAGGCATTTCCGAAGGCAAAGGTAAAGGTGCGAACGGACGTGCCGGAATTTGACGTGACGGACGAGTCCTCAATCGCGGAAATAAAAAGGAAGCAGCTCACGCTTTATGAACTCCTTTCCATATCAGCATCCTATGACTTGATTTCAGGAGAACTGGTGGGTGGATTCGCGCTGACCTTCAGGTATGCCGCGCTGATCGCAGATTTCGCCAGAACTAAACAGATCAACGAAGTGATAACGCATGCGGATATCCATCTGCTCTCGGAAGAGGAGGACACGTTTATCACCATGAAGTCCGGAGCAGAAAGGAGCAGATACGTGAAGGAGCGCGCTAAACAGATTGTAACCGGGGGCTACAAGCGAGCGGAGATCGAGGCACTGGATGATGAGCTGGTAAGGGAAGGACTGAATCCGGGTTCCACTGCGGATATCATCGCCGCAGCGCTGTTCGTCAGCATTCTCGGCGGGTTGTGGGTTTGATAACGGGTACCGAGCGGATTTGAACTCTTTTAGCGTGATTTTGAACCAGTTCACCCCTAACCGCTTCTGGTTTCAAAAAAAAAACTCAGATGCATGAAGTAGATAGACAACGTATTGAGCACCAGAAAAGTTTTAAGGCTCATCAGCCCTATTTATTACTAAACTGAGCTGGCCCGTTAGTTAGAACCACACCAGCTACCGTTTGTTTGGGCCCGGATCCTCCTGCTCCACGGACGAGATAGATAGATAGATCGATCAAATGAAATGGACGAAATAAGCGAAGAATTCTGGAAACTCGTACATGAAGAGAATCTCTCCCCTGCGGAAGCGGCGAAGAAGCTGCGAGAGAAGTATCCATTGGAAAAGCTGAAGTTACCGGATGAATGGATACCTGACGGTGGCGGATAGGCAAAGAGAAGTGAATTCCAGGAAGTTCCAAGGTTCTTAATAGTTCGCTGTCACCTCGTTATGGCGTTGTGGGAAGATGCTATGCTGCTTTTATAGAGGGAATGATCTTGCCATCGGGCCGTACGCCGTAAAAATTGAGTCGCACAGTCTCAGCACTGCACGCTAAGCAAGTTCCGTTCGTGTGCAGTCCAAACTTTTTCTGCTTTTCTTAGAAGATAGTATGTATAAATAGTAAACGTAATTCATGCGATGCGATAAGAGAGAGACGAAATGAACGCATTTTCGCTGCTCAACGCGGAGATACAAGAGATACTGGGCGATAGTTTCTCGGTACCCACGAAGCCACAGGAATTAAGTATCCCCCGTATCATGAATGGGGAGGACGTGCTGCTGATAGCGCCGACGGGCTCGGGCAAGACCGAAGCGGCGGTTTTACCCGTTCTTCACAGGATACTGGATTTGAAGCAGCAAGATCGTAGTGCTAAGGGCTTTTACGCGCTTTACATAACGCCGTTACGCGCTTTGAACCGGGACATGCTTTTGCGGTTAGAGCGCTGGGGCGAGAAGCTCGGTATCCGTATAGAGGTGCGGCACGGCGATACCGGCACGTACGCACGGAGAAAGCAAGCGATAGCACCGCCCGATGTGCTGATCACAACGCCGGAGACGATCCAGGCAATGATTCCTGGCTCGCGCCTGCGTGAGAATCTGAAGACCGTGAAGCACGTTATAGTGGACGAAGTGCACGAATTAGCGAATTCGAAACGAGGTGCGCAGCTTGCCGTGGCGTTAGAACGCGTATCGGAACTCGCAGGCGATTTCCAGCGAATCTGTCTGTCCGCAACGGTAGGCAATCCGGAAGAGGTGGCGAAGTACTTCGCGGGCCGTAGGCCGATGCAGGTAGTGAACGCAGCCTCCACGAAGGCAGTGGATATAGAGGTCCTGAGCCCGAAGCGAACGAAAGAAGACGTTAATGCCGCACGCGGGTTGGCTGTTGATCCTGAGGTATTAGCGCACGTACGCACCATCAGGGAGATCGTGAACGAGGAAGGTAACGAATCGACCTTGATCTTTGTTAATACGCGACGCGCGGCGGAGATGCTCGGGTCGATTTTGAACAGGTACGAACGCGGATTGATCGGCGTGCATCACGGCTCGCTCTCGAAGGAGATGCGAATAGAGGCGGAGGATGCCCTTAAGAGCGGCGCTATAAAGGGGCTTATATGTACGAGCTCGATGGAACTCGGGATTGATATCGGCTCGATTGATATGGTGGTCCAGTACGCGTCGCCGCGTGAAGTAACGCGATTGGTGCAGCGTGTGGGGCGCGCCTCGCATTCGTTCCAGAAGACGTCACGGGGCAAGATCATTGCACTGACGCCGGATGACGTTGCGGAATCGGTAGTGATAGCGCAGCGTGCGAAAGAAGGCAAAATAGAGCCAATAAAACTGAAGGAAGCGTCTTTAGACGTATTATCGAACCAGATCTGCGGGGTGCTGCTGGACACTGGTGTGATTACAATCGATAACCTTTACGCTCTGCTGCAGCGTGCGTATCCGTTCAGGAATCTCTCGCTGGAGGCTTTGATACTGGTAATCGAGCAGTTGCAGGCCGAAGGCTTGTTGAAACGGGAGGGTGAGCGGCTATGGCGCAGCAAAAGTACCCGTAGCTATTATTACGAGAACCTCTCGATGATACCGGACGAACGGAAGGTAGAAGTTTACGATATCGTAACGGGAAAGCTGATCTGCATGCTGGACGAGCGGTTCGTACTGAATTTCGCGGATCCCGGTGCGTTATTCGTAGCGAAGGGCGATACATGGCGGGTCGTTGATACTGTTCTGGACGAAGAAGGCGACGGTAGCGGCGCCAAACTCAAAGTGGAGCCAGGCGTGAAACGCGAGGGCGAGATCCCGAACTGGGAAGGCGAGGAGATACCCGTACCGTTCGCCATCGCGCAAGACGTAGGCCGGTTGAGGACACGTATCGCCGATTTCCTTGCGACTAACGGCAGCGGTAACGGTGCCGATTTGATGCAGGAGTTAGAGCAGGAGTACGGCGTGAAAGCCGAATGCTTCGAGACACTCATCGCGTTGATAACGAAGCAACGGGAGAAGAGCTATCCGGTGCCGACGTCTACGGACCTCGTCGTGGAGTTCGCAGATGATGGCCGCGAAGTGGTGTTCAACACGTGCTTCGGGCATTTAGTGAACGAGACCTTTGGTCGGCTACTTATAACGCTGCTCGGCGCGCGACTCGGCATGGACATTTCGATGGAGATCGATCCGTACCGGATAAAATTGAAATCCGGCCGGAAGATGACCAGAGATACCGTGCAGCAGACGTTACAGGCGATCGAGCCGGAATACGTCAGAGCGCTACTGGAGAAGACCCTGAAGAACTCGTTTCTGTTCAAGTGGGAGCTGTTGAACGTAGCGAAACGGTTCGGTGCGCTGCGGAAGAACTTTAATCGGAAACATATTTCCGCGGATAAGCTTATAAAACTCTTCTCGGAGACGCCGATCTACAGCGAGACGGTGCATGAGATCTTTGCGGATAAGCTGGACGTCGAGCGCACGATAGATGTTGTCAAGCGAATAAAATCGGGCGAACTTAACGTCTGGTTCTCGTCGCACGGGTTGAGTCCGGTTGGCGCTTCGGGCTATATGGGCTGGCGCGATCTTCTGGCAACGGAACGTGACGAGGGCTTGATCATCGAAGCGTTACGGAACAGGATACTGAACGATCGTGTGATTCTGTTCTGCGTGAACTGCAAACGCTGGGAATCACGCAGACGCGTGAAGACCGTTATCGAACTCGGTGCAGAATCGCTCATCTGCCCGGTCTGCAATTCGCGGCTGATCGCCGCGTTGAAGCCGTGGGAGACGGACGACATCAAGCTGGTGAAACAGGCCTCGCGTGCTCATCAGACGCCTGCAGGGAAAGGTACCGAGAAAGAGCGTGTAAAGCGCGTGTACCGGAACGCGAATCTGGTACTGTCACACGGTGTCCGTGCAGTGATTGCACTTGCGGCACGAGGTGTGGGACCGGAGACAGCCTCAAGAATAATGAGGCGGTTTAACCCGTCGTTACAGGCAACGGAGACCGAGGAGGAGCACGAGTTCTACCGTAAAATATTGGACGAAGAGCGGAAATACGCACGGACACGGCGGTTCTGGGAGTAAGGGGCCAGACCCCCTTACCAACCCTCCCAAACCTTTTCTTCAAAAAGAAAAGCTTTACCAAAAGAACTTGGTTTTTGATCCAACCTGTTTTAAAAGGTTTAACGTATCCACAAGCCTTTTCTTCGAAACAGAAACGCATTACCAAAACAACTTATTAACCTAACCGCAAAAAAGTAGCTTCTTAATCTTTTCGGCTCCTCCAATCTATTCAGACTATCGTGCATATAAGGAATCACGAGCCTGTTGGAAGTGGATGCTATAACCCGGGAAAAGGAAGTAGAGCTTTCGGAGCTGCCCGTGCTCGTGATGTTCTTCAGCCCTACCTGCGTCCACTGCAAGGAGATGGAGCCGTACTTCATCCAGTACGCCCTGGAGTATGAGGGCAAGGTCAAATTCGCAAGACTCAATATCGTCGAGAGCCCGTTCACCGCCGATCGCTATGGGGTTATGGCTACCCTGACCTTTATGTTCTTCTGCAAGGGCAAACCCGTCCAGAACATTGCGGGCGCCGCCTTACCCCACGCTCATCAAGAAATTGATTGATGCGTCGCTACAATACGGCGAGCAATGCTTGGAGAAATCGACACCTGTACGATTTGACCCCGCGTATGCATGAGGGTGAAGGGACACCAAAGATACAGTGCAGGAGAGACGATAAGGACCGAAGAAAGAGCAACAAAGGGCTTTACTGCTCCAGGGGCGCTTCTTTAGAACTGTGAGTTGTATGCGTAGTCTTGCAAAAATACAGCAAACGGAGGGGTAGTATGGGGGGTGTAGGTACTTTCACGTGCGCTGAGGGTATCGTAAGGATCCAAAAGGTTTATATTTCATATAATCTCTATTGTCAATAGAAAAATTAGTTTATCATCGAAACGATGAGTGACCAAATATCTAGTGAAATAGAGGATGGATTAATACAAGAAATATTGAACCATTTCACTATATCTGATGATGGAAAAGCAGAACCAGGAGCTGGCAATATTTTCGCGATATGGCACAATATCGATATTTTAAATTCGGTTTTACAAGAGAAAACTGATTTTTTTAAAAAATTAAAGAAAAACCGATATTCATTTCAGTCCGAAAGTGAATTCACATATAGGGTTGAATTCATCGATATCTTTAAAAAGTTAAAGGGGGATAATAAAACCTCGTTTAAGGATTTTGAAGAAGAATTTTCCAAAAAACTTACGGCAATCGCAAAAATTGAGCCGAAAGAGTTTACCTTGATTTACCCTCTCAACTTAAAATTTGTAAAAAAGATAGAATCTGAAATAAAAGGAGATAAATTTGGAATCATCTCTTTTCAAGATTTTACCCATGAATTTTTAGATGTACGACGAAAAATTCGAGAGGCTAAAGAGATTGATGACAGAAAAACTGAACTCAAATTTTACCCGCTGGTTGAAATATGCAACAACGAGTTTTCATACCTTGTTATAAAGGCTTACGCTAGAAATTATGAGTTTGCCGTTGAATACGCCACAGACAGATTATTACGCGTTTTGGGCTTATTGACTTTAGCTAAATATGGCGGTATAGAAACTAGTACAATTAGTGGTAGGGCAACAAAATTGTCAAAATTATCCCTAAGTAAAGTTTTGGTATTTGGGAAAGACGGGTTTATCAACTATTCATATTTTAATGGAAAAATAAAATCACTTGAAGAAATGAGTGAGGAGGACCTGGATATTTTTTCTGGTTTTCTTAAATCCATCAATGAGATAGCATCTAAAGATATAGTAAGAATTTTAGAAAATACATTAACATCCTACTACGAAGCTTCAACAGATGATGATATAGCAAATTCGTTCTTTAAATATTGGGTCTGCATAGAGTTATGTTTATTAAAATCGGAAATGATTACTGAGAAAGAAATAATTAAAAGACTTAAAAGCATGTTGATAATTGAGGATAAATATCTCAAATTAAGGATCAGCTGGTTAGATAAAAAGAGGAATAATTTCGTCCATGAGCTTAATATGGATATTTTACAATCTGATAGAAATCTTGTAAAATTAATATCAGAATCACTCATTCATTTTTTGTTCTATAAGAGGCTGTCCAACAATTATCTACGAATCGATAGAATACACTTAGATCTAAAGCTCACGTGCTATCCTTCCAGCTTGTGTTAACGTGTCTATGAATTATTGGACGTGCAAAAACCGGTTGATTTTTATATTAGTGGTTCAT